>JBEIDZ010000025.1:0-14491 GCA_040383215.1 Paracoccaceae bacterium
GATTTCTTCAACGCTGACGGATCGGTCTCGGCGGCGTGCGGGAATGCCACACGTTGCATCGCGCGCTGGGAGATGGATCGGACCGGCAAGGTCGCGCTTGTCATCGCCACGGGACGCCGGCTGTTGCGGGCGGTTGATGCCGGGAACGGCCTGACAGCGGTCAACATGGGGCCGCCCGAGACGGACTGGCAGCGCATTCCGCTGGCCGGCCCGGCCGACACCCTGCATCTGCCGCTGCCGGGCGACCCCGTGGCAACCGGGATGGGCAATCCGCATTGCAGCTTCTTTGTTCAGGATGCCGGGGCGGTGGACCTGGCCAGCTTTGGCCCGGCGCATGAGACTCATCCGCTTTTCCCCGAGCGGACGAATGTTCAGGTCGTCGAGGTCCTGTCGCCCGCGCGGCTGAGGATGCGGGTCTGGGAAAGGGGGACGGGGATCACGCTCGCCTCTGGCTCGTCCTCCTGTGCGGTGGCGGTTGCCGCCGCGCGGCGGGGCCTGACCGGGCGGAAGGTGACGGTGCTGGCCGATGGCGGTGCGCTCGAGGTCGACTGGCGCGAGGATGGCGTCTGGCTTGCCGGGCCGAGCGTGCATGTCTTTGACGGGGTGCTGACCCCCGGCTTTCTTGCGGCGCTGTGATGGAGGACCGCGCCCCCGTCTTTGCCACCCTTGGCTGCCGGCTCAATACCTTCGAGACCGAGGCGATGCGCGCGCTGGCCGAGGCGGCGGGGGTCACCGATGCGGTCGTCGTCAATACCTGCGCGGTGACGGCCGAGGCGGTGCGCAAGGCACGGCAGGAGATCCGCCGGCTGCGACGCGATCATCCGGGGACAAGGGTGATCGTCACAGGCTGTGCCGCGCAGACCGAGCCTGCGGCCTTTGCCGCCATGCCCGAGGTCGATCTTGTCATCGGCAATGCCGAGAAGATGCGGCCCGAGACCTGGGCGCGGCTGACGCCAGACCTGATCGGCCAGACCGAGCCTGTGCAGGTCGACGACATCATGGCGGTGCGCGAGACGGCGGGGCATCTGATCGACGGGTTCGGCACCCGGGCGCGCGCCTATGTGCAGGTGCAGAACGGCTGCGACCATCGCTGCACCTTCTGCATCATCCCCTTTGGCCGGGGCAATTCGCGGTCGGTCCCTGCGGGCGTGGTGGTCGAGCAGGTGCGCCGGCTGGTCGGGCGGGGCTACAACGAGGTGGTGCTGACCGGCGTTGACCTGACCTCGTGGGGGGGCGACCTGCCGGGCGCGCCGCGGCTGGGCGATCTGGTGCTGCGCCTTCTGCGGCTGGTGCCCGACCTGCCGCGGCTGCGGCTGAGCAGCATCGACCCGGTCGAGGCGGACCCTGCGCTGATGGAGGCCATCGCAGGCGAGCCGCGCCTGATGCCGCATCTGCATCTGTCGCTGCAGGCCGGCGACGACATGATCCTGAAGCGGATGAAGCGGCGCCACGGGCGCGAGGATGCGATCCGCTTTTGCGCCGAGGTGAGTAGCCTGCGGCCGGAGATGACCTTCGGGGCCGACATCATCGCGGGCTTTCCGACCGAGACGGAGGAGATGTTCGACCGCACGCTGGCGCTGGTCGGGGAATGCGGGCTGACCTGGCTGCATGTCTTTCCCTACAGCCCGCGGAAGGGCACGCCGGCGGCGCGGATGCCGCAGGTGCCCGGTGCGGCGATCCGGACGCGCGCCGCGCGGCTGCGGGCAGCCGGAGAGGCGGCGGTGCGGCGGCATCTGGCCGGGCAGCAAGGGCGGGATCATCGCGTGCTGATGGAGACCCCGCGGATGGGCCGGACCGAACAGTTTGCCGAGGTGCTGTTTGACAGCGATCAGCCCGAGGGGCAGATCGTGCGGGCCCGCATCACCGGTCTTGGGGAAACGCAGCTTCTGGCAACCAGCGGCTGAGGGCGGTTTCGTCGTCGTCCCGTGCGGCGACCCAGGTGGCTCCGCCGGGACCGTATTCCTTTTTCCAGAACGGCGCGCGCGACTTGAGATAGTCCATCAGGAATTCGGCTGCGGCAAAGGCTTCGGCGCGGTGGGCGGCGGCGGTCGCGACCATCATGATCGTCTCGCCGGGGGTCAGGCGGCCGTGGCGGTGGATGACCAGCGCATCGAGAAGCCCCCAGCGTTCGGCGGCCTCGGCCAGGATGGCGGCGACGGCCTTTTCGGTCATGCCGGGATAGTGCTCGATCTCCATCGCCGAGAGGCCGCCATTGCCGCGCACGATCCCGCTGAAGCTGACGACTGCGCCCGCGCCCGCCGCCCGGGCGGAAAAGCGGTTCAGTTCCGCGCCCGCGTCGAAGGGGGCGGGGTCGATGCGGACCACCATCCTCATCCGCCGGTCATCGGGGGAAAGAAGGCGACCTCGCGCACGCCCGCGAGCGGGGCGTCGAATTCGGCCAGGTCCTGGTCGAGCGCCACGCGCAGCGCGCGCAGATCGGCAAAGGCCAGGGCATAGCGGGCTTCGCGTGCGGAAAGCTCGGTCACGAGTTCGGCCACGGTCGCGGCGCGCGTTTCGACCCTTTCGCGCGGCAGGCCGATGCGTTCGCGCACCCAGGCGAAATACAGCAGTTCGAGTGTCATCGGCTGTCCCGCAGGTAGGGCAGCGCCTTGCGGAAGTATTCCCAGCCCGTGAGGGCGGTGAGCGCGGCCGCGATCCAGATCAGGGCAAGGCCGGCATAGGTGGCGATCGCAGACCAGGTATAGCCGTCCGGCAGGACCCCTTCACCGGCGCGGGGGGGGCGTCCGGCCTCGACATAGGCGAGCCCGGTGCCGAGAAAGAGGATGGCGATGGCGACCATCTGGGCGGTCGTCTTCCATTTGGCGAGTTTCGTGACCTTCAGTTCCCCTGCCCTGGCGCCGAGGTATTCGCGCAGGCCGGACACAAAGACTTCGCGGAAGAGGATGACCGTCGCGGGCAGGATCAGCCAGGGATTCATCCCGGAATAGCCGGTGATGACCATGATCGCGATCACCACCATCGCCTTGTCGGCGATGGGGTCGAGCATGGCGCCGAAGCGCGATTCCTGTTTCCAGAGCCGGGCGAGATAGCCGTCGAACCAGTCGGTCACCGCCGCGCCGATGAAGAGCGTGAGCGCGAGCCAGTCCGCCCAGGGGCGGTTGAAGTAGAGAAACATCACCGCCACGCCCGGCGCAGCCAGGAGGCGCAGGAAGGTCAGGGTATTGGGGATCGTCCACGTCATGGGCCGCTTCTAGCCCATCCGGAGGGGTGGCGAAAGCGGTCCGGCGCGGGTGGAAACCGCGGTCGGCAGGACGTGGTGGGTCTGGGTATCGACGGTCATAGCTTAGCCCTTCCTGCGTTCGGCGGCAGATCGGCGAGTTCGGTGGCGCGGTAAGACGGAAAGAACCTGATCCCCGCCGCCTTGAGCGCCGCGACAAAGGCGTCGGAGCCCATCAGGCTGCCGTCAAAACGCGCCTCACGCCAGAAGTGGATGTCGGGCGACAAACGGGAGGAGTCCACAACGACATGCCTTGTTGTCGAATATGGAATGAACGAACACAGCGTATCGGGGAAACGGGGATTCACGTGGACGTGCGACTTCTCGACCACGATGGAATTCTGCCGCTGGGTCACGTTCATCGTGAACCACGGCCCCTCGATCTCCACGCCTTTCCTTGTCAGCAGACGCACCGGAAAGAACTGATGCAGGCCGGGGTCGAAGCGCTCGATCACCTCCCGGGCGCGGGCAGAAACGACGAGAATCCCGTTCACGCCTTCGAAAGCGTCGGGCCAGGACGTGCGGGGTTTGCGAGCGACCAATTCCCGTGGCATTTCGTCAGGCGTGTTTTTTCGAGCGCCCGAACGCCAAGCATAAATGGCGTCAAGGGCAGCCTGTGTCCGGGGGCCCGGAACCGGATACCGATCGTCCCATTCGGGCATTTCCACCGGGATCTGCACCTTGTGCAACGCCATGTCGAAGACGTGGGTCATCGCTCGCACCTCTCTCGCGCCGTCCTCGGGATGGCCGTTTCTAGCCCATCTGCCGGTTGCATGAAAGCGGTCGGGCATGGAGGCCTGCGGTCCGGGCTTCAGCCCTTGTCGTGAAAGAAGGCGTAGATCGTTTCAGCCATGCCTTCGGAAATGCCCTCCACGGCCTTGAGATCGGCGAGGTTGGCGCGGCTGACGGCCTTGGCGCTGCCGAAATGGGCCAGCAGCGCGCGTTTGCGCCCGGCCCCGACGCCGGGGATGTCGTCGAGCGGGGTCGCGCTCAGGGATTTGGCGCGTTTGGCGCGGTGCGTGCCGATGGCGAAGCGGTGCGCCTCGTCTCGCAGGCGCTGCACGAAATAGAGCACGGGGTCATTGTGGCGCAGCGCTGCGGGCCTGTGCCCGATGCGGTGGAATTCCTCCTTGCCGAGATCGCGGTCGATCCCCTTGGCGACGCCGATCAGGGCGATGTCCTCGACCCCGAGTTCGACCATGACCTCGTGCACCGCCGCGACCTGGCCGGCGCCGCCGTCGATCAGCAGGAGGTCGGGCCAGGTGGCGCTTTCGCGGTCGGGGTCCTCTTTCAGGAGCCGCTGGAAGCGGCGCGTCAGCACCTCCTTCATCATGCCGAAATCGTCGCCGGGGGCGATTTCGGTGCCGCGGATATTGAACTTGCGGTACTGTCCCTTCTCGAAACCCTCGGGGCCGGCGACGATCATCGCGCCGACGGCATCGGTGCCCATGATGTGGCTGTTGTCATAGACCTCGATCCGGCGGGGCGGGTCATCGAGCCCGAAAGCCTCGGCCAGGCCGGCAATCAGGCGTCCCTGCGTGGCTGATTCCGACATGCGCCGTGCCAGGCTTTCGCGCGCGTTGCGGAGTGCTCCTTCGACGAGTTCGGCCTTTTCGCCGCGCTGGGGCACGGCGAGGTCGACGCGCCGGCCGGCCTTTTCGCCAAGGGCTTCGGCCATCAGGTCGGGATCGTCGAGCCCGTGCGAGAGCAGCACCAGACGGGGCGGTTCGCGGTCGGCGTAGAACTGGCCGACGAAGGCCTGCATCACCTCGGCCGCGTCGACGTCCGGCGCGAGGCGGGGATAGAAGTCGTGGTTGCCCCAGTTCTGGTTGGCACGGATGAAGAAGACCTGCACGCAGGCCTGCCCGCCTTCCATGTGGAGCGCGATGACATCGGCCTCGGCCACGCCGCGGGGGTTGATGCCCTGGGCGGTCTGCACGCTGGTCAAGGCCCGGATGCGGTCGCGCAGGGCGGCGGCGCGTTCGTATTCCATCGCCTCGGCGGCGGCGGCCATCTGGGTGGCAAGCTCCTCCTGCACCGCGGTGGAGCGGCCTTGCAGGAAGAGCGCGGCATCGGCGACGGAGCGGGCATAGTCAGCTTCGGAGATCAGGCCGGTGCAGGGGGCCGAGCAGCGCCGGATCTGGTGCAGCAGGCAGGGACGCGTCCTGGCGGCAAAGCTTGAATCGGTGCAGTTGCGCAGAAGGAACGCCTTCTGCAGCTGGTTGAGGGTGCGGTTGACTGCGCCCGCGCTGGCGAAGGGGCCGTAATAGTCGCCCTTGTCGGTTTTGGCGCCGCGGTGCTTGCGGATCATCGGAAAGGGATGGTCGCGCGTGACGAGGATGTTGGGGAAGGACTTGTCGTCGCGCAGGAGCACGTTGTAGCGCGGCTTGAGCTGCTTGATCAGGTTCTGCTCGAGCAGGAGCGCTTCGGTTTCGGTCCGCGTCGTGAGGAACATCATCGCGGCAGTGTCGCGGATCATCCGTTCGATTCGCGGGGAATGGTTGCCGGGGCGGGCATAGTTCGCCACCCGCGCCCGGAGATTGCGCGCCTTGCCGACATAGAGCACGCGGCTTTCGGCATCGAGCATGCGGTAGACGCCGGGCGAGCCGTCGAGCGTCCGAAGGCAGGCCTGGATGCAGTCGTAGCCGGTCAGCCGGGGGGCGGTGTCGGGAGTATCCTCAGCCATCGGGTCGTCCGTGATTCTGTCGCTGCGGCTGCCATCATATCGCCGGGGGGACAAGCGGAAAGGTGTCCACGGTTTCTGTGGACAACTCCGTGGGAAACCTGCGGGCGGATCGGATTTTTTGTTGATTCCAGCAGGGTTCACGTATTTGCCTAAAAAATAGGCAAAAGTCCAAGGTCTTGAAAAAACGTCATATTTTTCTGCATGCTGAACAAATACATGAAATCGTTACAAAATCGCTAACGTTCGCGGCAGGGGGTGGCGCGCTGGTGCACAACTCTGCGCGTCCGGTCATTCCGGCCCCAGCACGTCAGGCGTGCGCCAGGCCAGATGCTGACCGCCATCGGGGCAGATCAGTTGCCCCGTGACGGCCTTTGCATCGAGAAAGTAGCCGAGGGCGGCGCAGATGTCGCCGGGGTCGGCGCCGCGTTGCAGGATCGTCGCTGCCCGCTGTGCGGCGAAATGAGCAGGCGTCTGGCGGGCGCCCCGGACCGTGGGGCCGGGACCGATCGCGTTGACGCGGACGCGGGGGGCGAGGCCCTGGGCCGCTGTCCGCGTCAGGGCCCAGAGCGCCATCTTGGCGATGGTATAGGAGGCGAATTCCGGGGTGGGTTTCAGCACCCGCTGGTCGATCATGTTGACGATCAGGCCCTGGGCGACCGGCTCTCCGCCGTCGTCGGTCAGGGGGTCGGGCACCTGCGCGGCAAGCGCCTGGGTCAGGACGAAGGGAGCGCGCAGGTTGCTTTCGAGATGGCGGTCCCAGCTTGTCCGCGTTGCCGTGGCGAGGTTGTCGTATTCGAAGACCGAGGCATTGTTGACCAGTACCGTGACCGGCCCGCCCAGCGCATCGGCGGTGCGGGGCAGGAGACCTTGTGTCCCGGATTCGTCCAGCAGGTCGGCCTGCAGGGTGACGGCCTGCCGCCCGCCGGCGCGGATGGTGGCGGCCGTCTCCTCGGCCCCGGCGGCGGAGGTCGCGTAATGCACGGCGACGTCGTAGCCGCGCGTGCCAAGGTAGACCGCCATCGCGCGGCCGAGCCGCCCGCCTGCGCCGGTGACCAGCGCGCGCATCAGGCGGCGTCCCCGGCAGCCGGTGCGCCGCCGGCAAAGACCAGCCAGAGCGCATAGAGGGTGTAGAGACCCACGAAGACGAGGCCGGTCTTGCGGCCCATGTCCATGCGCGCGAACACGAAGGGGATGAGCAGCAGCGAGACCGCGATCATCACGAAATTGTCGAAGGTGAGGATCTGCGGGTCGACCGGAACCTCGGCCACCAGCGCGGTGATGCCGAGGATGCCGAGGATGTTGAAGGTGTTCGAGCCGATCACGTTGCCCATCGCCACGTCGGCCTGTTTGCGCATGGCCGCGATGACCGAGGTCACGAGTTCGGGCATCGAGGTTCCGACGGCGACGAGGGTGAGGCCGATCACCGTCTCGCTCACCCCCCAGGCGAGGGCGATGTTGACGGCGCTGTCGACCAGCAGCCGCGCGCCGATGGCCAGGCCGATTAGCCCGCCGACGATGGCGCCGATGATGACGGGCCAGCCCATCGCGGGGTTGGCGCCGTCGACCGTCTCCTCGGCCCCGGCCTGACGATGCGCCATCGAGATGCGGTAGTTGTCCCAGAGCATCAGCGCGAGGCCGAAAAGAAGCAGGAGCCCGTGCCACCAGACAAGCGGACCGGTGAAGGCGAGGGCCGTGAAGAAAATCGCGGTGAGCAGCATCACGACATAGCTGCGGCGGGTGTCGAGTTCGCTGGAATGGATGACGGTGATGAGCAGCGGCAGGCCCAGGATCAGGAGCACGTTGACGATGTTAGAGCCGACGACATTGCCGACCGCGATCCCGGCCTGACCGGCGAGCGCGGCATTGACCGAGACGATGAGTTCGGGCGCGGAGGTGCCGAAGGCCACGACCGTGAGGCCGACGACCAGCGCCGGAATGCCGAGCCGCAGGGCGAGGTTCACCGCGCCCCGGACCAGCGCATCGCCCGAAAAGACGAGGATGACGAGGCCGAGGAGCAGCGTGGGCCAGTTGCCGAGGGTCGCGAGGATGGTTTCGAACATCAGGTCAGGCCTTTCCGCAGGGGCAGGGCCCCTTGCCGATGAGAGGCCGCCCGCAGGCGGCACAGAAAGCGGCCTTGCGGCCGGGCAGGCGGAAACGCCCGAGCATCGCGATGAGCGCCATCACGGCAAGGAAGATGAGGATGGTCTTGACGAGCATGCCGGGTCAGAGCCCGTAGCGCGCGAGGAGCGCACGTTCCTCGGCCGCATCGAGCAGGCCCTCGGCGAAGCCCGCCGACATGCGCGCGCCAAACCTGCGCCAGAAGCTGCGCCGGGCGCCGTAGCGGCGCAGGCGGACCTTCTGTCCGAAACGTTCCTTCAGGACCGGCATCAGATGCCCCACGCCATCGGCAAGTCCTTCTGATACGGCCTTGTCGCCGATCCAGATCTCACCGGTGAAGAGGTCGGGATTGTCCTTGAACCTGCTGCCGCGGCGCGTCTTCACATGGTCGATGAAATGGGCGTGGATATCGGTCAGCAGGCCTTCCAGGCGGGCCACATCCTCGGGCTTTTCGGAGCGGAAGGGGTCGAGCTGGGATTTCGACCGGCCGGCCGTGTGCACGCGGCGTTCGACCCCGATGCGGGCGATGGCGTCCTGCAGGCCGAAGCCTGCGCTGATCACCCCGATGGACCCCACGACCGAGGACCGGTCGACGAAAATCTCGTCCGCCGCGCAGGCGAGCCAGTAGCCGCCCGAGGCGGCCACATCTTCGACAAAGGCGATGACGGGGATGCGCTTTTCCTCGGCCAGGCGGCGGATGCGCGCGGCGATCAGCGAGGATTGCACGGGCGAGCCGCCGGGCGAGTTGACCTCGATCGCGACGGCGGCAGGGCGGCCGCGGGCAAAGGCGCGGTCGATCACCGGGGCAAGCGTGGCGTCGTCGAGACCGCGCCCGCCCGACAGGATGAGACCCTGGAGGCGGATGACCGACACGGAGGGGGCGGAGCGGAGGAAGGGAAGGCGGAGGCGCATGACCCTGATCTAGGCGCGCGCCCGGGCCGCAGCAAGGCGAAGGCGGCGGGCTATTGTCTGATCCGCCAGCCGCTGCGGAAGATCCAGGCGACAAAGCCGAGGCAGATGACCGTGAAGAGCCCGATGGCCGCGAGCGAGAGCGCGACCGGCACGTCGGCCATGCCGAAGAAGGCCCAGCGGAAGCCCGAGATCAGATAGACGACCGGGTTGAAGAGCGCGACCGTCTGCCAGAAGGGGGGCAGCATGTCGATGGAATAGAAGCTGCCGCCGAGGAAGATGAGCGGGGTCAGCACCAGGAGCGGCACGATCTGGAGTTGCTGGAAGTCGGCAGCCCAGATGCCGATGATGAAGCCGAAGAGCGAGAAGGAGAAGCTTGTCAGCACCAGAAAGAGGATCATCGTGCCCGGATGCAGGACGGGGAGGTCAACGAAGGCATAGGAGGTGGCGAGGATCACGCCGCCGATGAGCACCGATTTCACCGTTGCCGCGCCGACATAGCCGAGCACGATCTCGACATAGCTGACGGGGGCGGAGAGAAGTTCGTCGATGGTGCGGATGTATTTGGGAAAGAAGATCGCGAAGGAGGCGTTGGAGACCGACTGGGTCATCACGGTCAGCATGATGAGCCCGGGCACGATGAAGGCGCCGTAGCTTACGCCTTCGACCATGTCGATCCGGTCGCCGATGGCGGCGCCGAAGACCACGAAGTAGAGCGCGGTCGAGATGACGGGCGAGATGAGGGATTCGATGATGGTGCGGAAGAAGCGCGCCATTTCACGCTCGAAGATGACCCTGACGGCGGGAAGGTTCATCGCCCGTTCCTCACAAGGCCGAGGAAGATGTCCTCGAGGCTTGATTCCTGGGTGTCGAGGTCCACGAGGTGCAGGCCTGCGTCGCGGATCGCGGTCAGGAGCGTGGTGATCCCGGTCTTTTCGGCCCGCGTGTCGTAGGTATAGACGAGCCTGTCGCCGCCATCGCCCAGCGTCAGGCCGAAGGCGGCAAGTGAGGGCGGCACCTCGGCCAGGGGGGCGGCGAGGCGTACGGTCAGTTCCTTGCGCCCCATCCGCCGCATCAGGGCGGCCTTGTCCTCGGTCAGGATGATCTCGCCCTTGAGGATCACGGCGATGCGGTCGGCGATGGCTTCGGCTTCCTCGATGTAATGGGTGGTCAGGATGATGGTGACGCCGCTGGCGCGCAGGTCGGCCACGACCTTCCACATCTCGCGCCGCAGGTCGACGTCGACGCCGGCGGTCGGCTCGTCAAGAAAGAGCACGCGGGGGTCGTGGGAGAGCGCCTTGGCAATGAGCACGCGCCGCTTCATGCCGCCCGAGAGGGCGACGACCTTGCTGTCGCGCTTGTCCCAGAGGGAAAGCTGGCGGAGGATCGCCTCGATCCGGGCATCGTCGGGGGGGCGGCCGAAGAGGCCGCGGCTGAAGCGGACGACGGCCATGACGGTGTCGAAGCTTTCGAGGCTGACCTCCTGCGGGACAAGCCCGATCAGGCTGCGCGCGGCGCGCCAGTCCGCCAGCGTGTCGTGGCCGCCCACCGTGACGCTGCCCGATGTGGGCCGGGTGATGCCGCAGATGGTGGAGATGAGCGTCGTCTTGCCCGCACCGTTCGGGCCGAGAAGGGCGAGGATTTCTCCTTCGCGGATGTCGAGCGAGACGCCTTTCAGGGCTTCGAAGCCGGTCTTGTAGGATTTGCGCAGGTCGCGGACCGAGACGATGGCGGGGGCTGTGGCTGCGGGCGGTGCGGCGCGGGACATGGCGGCTTTCGGAACGGCGCGGGCCGGGTGGCCGGCGGTGTTGCGCCATCGCATAGGAGCGTCGCGGGGCGACCGCAAGGGCCGAGCGGCGTCCCAGGGCACGTGTTCCGCCCGGCTGCCCCTCTCTCGCAACCGATTTGGCCAGGCCCTGTCCGGAGGCCTTGCGTTTCGAGCGCTGATGGAGCCCTTGTTCCGGTCGCCGGAACCGGCATCGCCGTCGCAAATCGGCTGCGCAGGGGCACCGGGCGCGGCTATGCTGGCCGCGACCCGCAGCGCGAAAGGCAGGCCCGCCGATGTCCGCCGACCCCCTTCTGACACCTTACCGGCTGGGGCCCCTGACGCTCCGCAACCGGATCATGACGACCAGCCATGAGCCTGCCTATCCCGAGGACGGGCTGCCGAAGGACCGCTATCGCGCCTATCACGTCACCCGCGCGAAGGCGGGCGTCGCGCTGACGATGACGGCGGGCTCGGCTTCGGTGTCGCGCACCTCGCCGCCGGCGTTCAACAACGTGCTGGCCTGGAAGGACGAGGTCGTGCCCTGGATGCGCAGGCTGGCTGACGAATGCCATGACCATGGCTGTGCGGTGATGATCCAGTTGACCCACCTGGGCCGCCGGACGCGCTGGGACAAGGGCGACTGGCTGCCCGTGCTTGCGCCGGGGCCGTTCCGTGAACCCGCGCATCGCGCTTTCCCCAAGGTCATCGAGGAGTGGGAGATCGAGCGGGTGATCGCCGATTATGCCGATGCGGCCGAGCGGATGAAGGAGGCCGGGCTCGATGGGATCGAGTTCGAATGCTACGGCCATCTGATGGACCAGTTCCTGTCGCCGCTGACCAATGCCCTGCCCGCGCCCTGGGGGGGTGATCTGGACAACCGCGCGCGCTTTGCCTTTGCCGTGTTGCGGGCCTGCCGCGACCGGGTGGGGCCGGGGTTCCTGATGGGCGTGCGCTATACCGCCGACGAGACCGCGCCCGGCGGGATGACCGAAGCCGAGGGGATCGCGCTGGGCCACATGTTCCGCGGCTCGGGGCTGGTCGATTTCATCAACGTCATCCGCGGGCAGATCCATACGGATGCCGCGCTGACGCAGGTCATCCCGCTGCAGGGCATGGCGTCGGCGCCGCATCTGGACTTTGCGGGGCGGATCCGGGCCGAGGTCGGGTTGCCCACGTTCCATGCCGCGCGCATCCCCGATGTGGCGACCGCGCGCCATGCGATTGCGACCGGGCAGCTTGACATGGTGGGGATGACGCGGGCGCATATGGCCGATCCGCTGATCGTGCAGAAGCTGCGCGAGGGGCGGGAACATGACATCCGCCCCTGCGTGGGCGCGACCTATTGCCTGGACCGCATCTATCAGGGGGGAGAGGCGCTGTGCATCCATAACCCCGCGACAGGACGGGAAATTTTCATGCCGCAGGAGATCGCGCCGGCGGCAGAGCCGCGGCGCGTCGTCGTCGTGGGGGCGGGGCCGGGGGGGCTTGAGGCGGCGCGGGTGGCTGCCGCGCGGGGGCACCGGGTGACGGTCTTCGAGGCGGCGGGCGACCCCGGCGGGCAGGTCCGGCTGACCGCGCAGAGCCCGCGGCGGCGCGAGATGATCGGGATCATCGACTGGCGGATGGCGCAATGCGCGGCGCGGGGGGTAGAGTTCCGCTTCAACACCTGGGCCGAGGCGGAGGATGTGCTGGCGCTGTCGCCCGATGCGGTGATCGTGGCGACCGGGGGGTTGCCCAATACCGGATCGCTGGCCGAGGGCAACGACCTGACCGTGTCGGCCTGGGATATCCTGTCGGGCGATGTCAGGCCGGGCGCGCATGTGCTGGTCTTCGACGATGCAGGCGACCATGCCGGGCTGATGGCGGCCGAGGTCATCGCCGCGACCGGCGCCGAGGTCGAGATCATGACGCCCGACCGCACATTTGCCCCTGAAGTCATGGGGATGAACCTTGTTCCCTATATGCGCGCCCTGCAGCACAGGGCGGTGCGGTTCACTGTCACCTGGCGGCTTCTGGGCGTCACGCGCGAGGGCAACGGGCTGAAGGCCGTGATCGGGACGGACTATTCGGGCCATGCCGAGACGCGGCGGTTCGACCAGATCGTGGTGAACCACGGGACGTTGCCGCTGGACGGGCTTTACCATGCGCTGAAGCCCCTGTCGGGCAACGGGGGCGCGGTGGATTACGAGGCGCTGGCGACGGGGGCGCCGCAGCCGCGGGTGGAGGGGTTCCAGCTGTTCCGGATCGGGGATGCGGTGGAGTCGCGCAATATCCATGCGGCGATCTATGACGCGCTGCGGCTGGTGAAGGACCTCTGATGACGCCACGACCGCGAATCAGGGGTTAACGCGTTGATTCCGTGGAAAACGGGCTTTCGGTATCACGTCGGTATCACGTCGGTATTGCGTCGGTGCGGAAAACGCCGGCGGGGGCCGGGGCGGAGTGTGACAGCACCGTGCGCCGGGGTGGCGGATGTTGAGGGAAGGTGAACGGGGGAGGGGGGGAGCGGCCTTTGCCCCGGGCCGGACCGTCACCGCCGGAGGGGATCCGGGATGGAATTCATACCGATCCTTCATGATGGCGCGTTACCGCTGGTCGGGCGGGCGTGACGACGGCTGCGGGCGGGGGTGCCTTTTTCCTGCCGTCAAAGCGGTCTATGGTCGGGAGCGGCAACGTGGTGGACAGGCAACGGAGGACAGGATGCATCGGCCCGTGCGCAAGGCTGTCTTTCCGGTGGCGGGGCTTGGAACGCGGTTCCTGCCGGCGACCAAGGCGCAGCCGAAGGAGATGCTGACGATCATCGACAAGCCGATCATCCAGTTCGCCGTCGAGGAGGCGGTGGCGGCGGGGATCACGCATCTGATCTTTGTCATCGGGCGCACGAAACGGTCCATCGCGGACCATTTCGACTCCAATCCCGAGCTTGACATGCTGTTGCGTGCCAAGGGCAACGACGCGATGGCCGACCAGCTGAATTCGATCGTGCCGTCGGATGTGTCCTGCATCTATTTCCGGCAGGCCGAGGCGCTGGGGCTGGGCCATGCGGTGGCCTGCGCGGCGCCGATCATCGGGCCTGACGAGCCCTTTGCCGTGCTGCTGGCCGATGACCTGATGACGGGCCGTCCGCCCGTGCTGCGCCAGATGGCAGAGCACCATGCGCTGAGCGGGCGCAGCATCGTTGCGGTCGAGGAGGTCGCGCCCGAGCAGGTGTCGAGCTACGGGATCGTGGACGCGGATGTGCCGCCGGTCGGCGGGGCAAGCGCGCTGCGCGGGATTGTCGAGAAGCCGACGCGGGAGAGCGCGCCGTCGAACCTGGCCGTGGTGGGGCGCTATATCCTGGACGGGCGGATCATGGATGTGCTGCGGCGCCAGAAGCCCGGCCGGGGCGGGGAAATCCAGTTGACGGACGGGATCCGGGAACTGATCGCGATGGGTGGGGTGGATGCCTACCGCTTTGCCGGGCGGCGCTATGACTGCGGGTCGAAGCTTGGTTACATCGAGGCGACGATGGCGGCGGCGCTGTCGCATCCCGAATTCGGGCCGGTGGTGCGCGGGAAGCTGCGGGCGATGCTCGGGCCGGGGAGCGGGCCGGAATGAGCGGGCCGGACGCGCGGGGCCGCGCCGGCGGGACGGCAGCGCGGGGGGGCCGGCGGGCTGACCTGCGGGCGGGAGCGGGAGGGCGTCTCGACAGGCCTGCCCGTCCCCTCGTCCTGCGCTGTCCGCGCCCTCGCCCCGCGCCCTGCGGCGGCGCACGCGCGCCCGTGCCTTGCGA
>JBEIDZ010000026.1:0-13597 GCA_040383215.1 Paracoccaceae bacterium
AGAAAATCCTTCTTCCACTACGGCGGCCTGCTCGAAGGCACCGAAACCATACTGCTCTGTGTCGACTTCTGCATATTCCACGCGACCTTCGTCCCGCTGGCCTGGGGATTTGGCGCCCTCTGCGTCCTGACGGGCGGCTTGCGGATCATCCGTGCCCGCCGCGCGATGGCCGACTGACCCGGGCCACAGCGGCGGGCCGTCTTGCATCAATGTCCGCAATCCTGTAGCCCGCTGCCGATGAAAGACGCCGTCGACAGCCCCCTGACACCTGTCCGCGGCGCCCGCGCCGGCGACCTGACACCCTGTCTCCGTTCCGGACTTTCGCCCCGCCGCCCAGGGGTCCCGACCCTGCAGCGCACGGACGCGGCAAACGCCGGGTGCCCGCTTTCATGACTGCCGGCAAGCGGATCTTCGACTTTGTCCTGGCGCTCTGTCTGGGGGTTGTCCTGCTCCCGGTCCTTGCGCTTGTCGCCGGCCTTCTTCTCGTCGCCGAAGGCCGCCCGGTCTTCTACATCTCGGAAAGGATGCGCACACCGACCCGATCATTCGGACTGATCAAGCTGCGCACCATGCGGCCAGCGCCGCCCGGCACCGAGGAAGGCGTGACCGGCGGCGACAAGGCCGGACGCATGTCGCGGCTGCAGCGGTTCCTGCGGCGGACCCGGGCCGACGAAATCCCCCAGCTCTGGAATGTCATCCGCGGCGACATGAGCCTCGTCGGCCCGCGGCCGCCACTTCGGCTCTATGTCGAGGCCTTTCCCGAACTCTATGCCCGCGTGCTGAAGAATCGCCCCGGCATCACCGGCCTGGCCTCCCTGCGCTATCATGCGGTGGAGGAGCGGCTGCTCGCCGCCTGCCGCACGGCCGAGGAAACCGACACCGTCTATCGCCGCCGCTGCGTGCCGCGCAAGGCGGCGCTCGATCTCATCTACCAGCGCCGGCGCAACCTCTGCTGGGACATGATCCTCGTGCTCCAGACCGCCGCCCGGCCATTCCGCCACCGGGGCTGAGCGGTCAGGCCCTGTAGCCGCGCGGATGGTCCTTCTGCCAGCGCCAGAGATCGCGCACCATCCTGTCCAGTCCGAATTCCGCCCGCCAGCCAAGCACCCGTCCGGCCTTGCTGCAGTCGGCCCGCATCTCGGCCACGTCTCCGGGCCGCCGGCCCACGACCTCGCAGGGCAGGTCGCGCCCGACCTCGGCCGAAAAGGCCGCCAGCATCTCCTTCACCGAATAGCCGCGCCCGGTGCCGATGTTGAAGACATCCACGCCGCTCGTCCCTGCCGCATGGTCAAGTGCGGCCACATGCGCCCGCGCCAGGTCGACGACATGGATGTAATCCCGCACGCCCGTGCCGTCCGGCGTCGGATAATCGTCGCCAAAGATGCGCAACCGCTCCTGCTCGCCCGTCGCCACCTGCGCGAGATAGGGCATAAGGTTCTCCGGCACGCCCTGCGGGTCCTCGCCCAGACGGCCCGAAGGATGCGCGCCCACCGGGTTGAAATACCGCAACAGGATCGCGACCGCCCCCTCGGTCGCCCTCGCCCAGCCGGACAGTACCTGCTCGGCCATGAGCTTGGTCTGGCCATAGACGCTTTCGGGCCGCGTCGGATGCGCCTCGTCCGACGGCAGATAATCCGGCGTGCCATAGACCGTGGCCGAGGACGAGAAGATCACCCGCCGGCAGCGCGCCCCTGCCATCGCCCGCAACAGCGACAGCGTCCCGCTCACGTTCACGTCGTAATACTCGACCGGCAGCCGCTGGCTCTCTCCTACCGCCTTCAGCCCGGCGAAATGGATCACCGCCTCGGGCCGGAAGTCGCGCGCCGCCGCCGACAGGCGCATCGTGTCACGGATATCGCAGTCCAGCACGTCGAAATGTCCGTTCGTGAGCGCCCGCACACGATCAAGCGCGACCCGGCTGCCGTTGGAAAAACTGTCCACCACCAGCGCCTCGTGCCCCTTCCCGAGCAGTTCGACCAGCGTATGACTGCCGATGTAACCCGCCCCGCCCGTCACCAGAACCCGCATCGTCCCTCCCTCACCCCACCGCAATACGCGGCCGCCCCTGGGCGGTGACGCGCAGCCGCGCCTCGATGAACATCGGCTGGTTTTCCACCGCCACCTCGTCGATCTCGCGCGCCACCGACAGGCGGATTTCCTCCACCCCCGCTGCCCGCGCCCGGGCCCGCGCGTCCTCTGCGAGCGCCGCTTCCAGCGCGGCCAGCGCCGCATCCCGCGCGTCAAAGCGCCGGGGCCCCGCCGCCAGATGCGCGACAAAGACACCCGGGCCCCCCGATGTCACCGTGCCGGTCGCCACCATCGCCACCTGTCCCACCACCGCCCCGATCGCATTGGCCACATCGGCATGTCCGGGCAGGATCATCCGCGCCCCCAGCCGCGTGCCGACCGCGCCGTAATAGGTTCCTGCCGAGGCGCCAAGCCCGATCACCGGCACGCCCAGCCCGAGCCCGACCCGCACCACGCCCTGATGCCCGTCAAGCCCCGCTTGCGTCAGGGGATGGCGCGCAAGCTCTCCCGGCGCCATTCCCCAGTCGCGACCATCCCCCGCAAAGGCCGCCTCAAGCAGGCAGTCCACCGTCTGATCCGTCAGCTGCGCCACGACCGCCCGCGCCATCGCCGCCGCATCCGGCGCGATCCTGTCGCCCCGCCCCGACCTCCGCCGCGCGAAAAGCGCAAGCGCCTTCTCCGCCGCCGCGCCGTCCCAGGCCGCCAGCTTGCCCAGCACATGCGCAGCATCCGACGGCGTGACCCCGGAGAGCAGCACGAGCCCCCGCCCGACCAGACGCATCAGCGCCGCGCCTTCGACCCGCGTTCGCACCGCCTCTGGCAAGGGTAGCGGCCCCCCCGCCAGCCGTCCCGCCACCGCCGCCTCCCGCGGGTCAAGCCCTGCCGGTGGCGTGCCGGCCCAAAGCGGCACCGCAAACCGCCCCGCCCCGTCCGGCGGCGCCTCGGCGGCCAGCGCGGCGTCCAGCGCCCGGTGCACCATCGCGCCCTCGGTCACCGCCAGCAGCGACACCGGCACCAGCCGCCGTGGGCCAAGCGTCAGGCCCCCGTCCAGCCCCTCCTCCAGATGCACCTCGCTGTCCCCACCCAGGCCCGTGGTCCGCATCGCCACCGCCTCGACCATGGTGCGGAAGGCCCCAACCCTCGCGCCTTCGGGGTCGATCGCGGGCCTGCCGTCCCGCAGCAGGCAGACATCCGTCGTCGTCCCGCCGATATCCGACACCAGCGCCTCACGCTCGCCCGACAGCCAGCAGGCGCCCGCGATGCTGGCCGCCGGGCCAGACAGGATCGTCTCGATCGGCTTTTCCCGCGCCAGCGCCGCCGAGACGAGCGCCCCGTCCCCACGCACGACCATCAGCCGCGCGGAGATGCCAAGCCGGGCCAGATGCGCCTCGCAGGCACCGATCAGGCGGTCAATCATCCCGATCAGCCGCGCGTTCAGCACCGCCGTCAGCGCCCGCTTCGGCCCGCCCAGGGCCTGCGACAGCTCATGCGAACAGGTCACCGGCAGCCCGGTCAGCGCCCGGATCAGGTCGCGCGCCGCGATCTCGTGACCGGGGTTGCGCGTGGCAAACCGCGCGGCCACGGCAAAGCCGGTCAGCCCCGGCGGCAGCGCCAGCACCGCCTCGCGCAGGCTGCCAAGGTCAAGCGGCGCGATCTCTGCGCCGGCATGGCTGTGCCCGCCCGGCAGGCGGATCACCGGATCGCCCCGCAGCGCCTCGCTCAGCCCGTCGCGCGCGATCTCGCCGGGATCGAAGCCGACAAAGACCAGCGCCACCCGCCCGCCCTGGCCCTCGACCAGCGCATTGGTGGCCAGCGTGGTGGACAGCGACACCATCCCGACCTCAGCCGGGTCCACCCCTGCCATCACCGCATCGATCGCGGCGCCCACACCCCGGGCAAGATCGGGCCGCGTGGTCAGCGCCTTGGCCTTGGCGATCACGCGGGTGGCTGCCTCGTCCATAAGGACGGCGTCCGTATAGGTCCCGCCCGTATCGACCCCCAGAAGAAAGCTCATCCCCGCCCGTCCGCGCCCCTGACCGCCGCACTTGGCGCAGGCGACCATCCCCTGTCAATGCCCGCACCCGCCCCTGCGCCGCCCGCAGCCGGGAACGCATCAGGCACGCCGCCCTGTGCGTCTTTGTCGTGGACATCCTCCACCGGGTTCGGGGATGTGACACCCCCGCGCGACCGTTCCGCCCGGGCGCCGGATCAGGGCGCCGGATCAGGGCGCCGGATGGCCGACCAGCGCCTTGACCTCGCAGAAATCGTGGATGCCCCAGTCGGCATATTCCCGCCCGTTCCCCGACTGCCCGTACCCCCCGAAGGGCGCGAACAGATCCCAGGCCGGCGCGTTGATCTGCACCTGCCCCGCCCGCATCGCGCGCGCCACGCGCGACACCTGCCCCATGTCGGTCCCCTGCACATAGGCAGCCAGGCCATAGACCGTGTCGTTCGCCATCGCCACCGCCTCGTCCACGTCGCCATAGCCCAGGATCGACAGGACGGGCCCGAAGACCTCCTCCCGCGCGATCGTCATTCCGGGCATCACCTCGGCAAAGACCGTCGGGCGCACGTAATGGCCGCGGTCAAGCCCCGCGGGCCGCCCCGGCCCGCCGGCGACAAGCCGCGCGCCCTCGGCGATGCCCGCCCCGATCAGCCGCTGCACCTTCTCCCATTGCAGGCGGCTCACCAGCGGGCCAAGCATCGTCGCGGCCTCGCGAGGATCGCCCGTCACCGTCGCCGCGGCGACCCCGGCCGCCACCTCTGCCGCCTCGGCCATCCGCGCCCGCGGGACCAGCATCCGCGTCGGTGCATCGCAGGACTGGCCGGAATTGGCGAAACAGGCCACCGTCCCCTCGGCCACCGCGCGGGTCAGATCGGCATCGGGCAGGATGATGTTGGCCGACTTCCCGCCCAGTTCCTGCGCCACGCGCTTGACCGTCGGCGCCGCCGTCTGGGCCACCTGCACCCCCGCCCGGGTCGATCCGGTAAAGCTGACCATGTCGACCCCGGGATGGCGCGCCAGCGCCTGCCCGACCTCGGGCCCGGTGCCGTTGACCAGGTTGAACACCCCCGCCGGCGTCCCCGCCTCCTCCATGATCTCGGCCCAGATCAGCCCAGACAGCGGCGCGATCTCCGAGGGTTTGAGCACCATGGTGCAGCCCGCGGCAATCGCCGGGGCGACCTTGCAGACGATCTGGTTCATCGGCCAGTTCCAGGGCGTGATCAGCCCGCAGACCCCGATCCCCTCGCGGATGATCAGCGAATTCGACCGGTACTCCTCCCAGACAAAGCGCTCGGCCGCCGTGATCGTCGCCTCCAGATGCGCGATCCCCGCCCAGGCCTGCGCCTCGCGTGCAAAGCCGATCGGCGCCCCCATCTCGGCCGAGATCGCCTGCGCGATCTCCTCGGAGCGCGCGCGATAAAGGGCCGCGATCCGCCGCAAGAGGTCGATGCGCGCGCCCACCGGCGTGGCCGACCAGGCCGGAAAGGCCCGCCGCGCCGCCGCCACCGCCACATCGGCATCGGCCAGCGTGCCCAGCGCCAGCGTACCGAGCGTCGCCTCGGTCGCCGGATTTTCGACCGGCATGGTTCCGGCGCCGGGCAGCGGCGCCACCCAGGCGCCCCCGATATGGAACTGTCCAAGCCGCGGATGGGTCATGGTGCGATCAGCCCCTTCTGGTCGAAATGGCGTGGGAAAAAGGCCGCCGCACAGGCATGGACCGTGCGCAGCGCCTCGTCGCGGCCATAGGGCGCGGCCATCGTCATCATGTCCAGCCAGACGCCTTCGATGGTGACGCGCAGCACCCGCGCGACGATCACCGGATCGCCGCCATAGCCGCCCTCGGCCACCAGTCCGGCACAGATCGCCTCGAGAACGGCATTGTACGCATCGTCCTTGGCGCCGCAGGTCGCCTGATACATCGGCCGGCTTTGCGCCTCGCCCCAGAAGGAACACCAGGCCGCCAGCCGCGCCGGGGTGCAGATCGCCGGCTCGAAATCGGCCCGCAACAGCGCATCCAGCCGCTCGGCCGGCCGCCCGACCGCGGTGCCCAGCGCGCGGGTCCAGTTTGCGCGGTATTCCTCGGCCAGATAGGCCAGCGTCTCGGCCAGCAGCCGCTCCTTGGTCGCGAAATGGAAATTCACCAGCCCGTGCGACAGCCCCGCCACGCGCGCGACCTCGGTCAGCGTCGTGCGCGCATAGCCCTGCCGGGCCAGCACCTCGATCGTCGCCTCGACCAGCTGCACCCGCCGCGCCTCGCGGCTGGCCTTGCGCGGCGGGCGGTCGTCGGGGGCAGCAGCGGTTGCGGGGGGAGTCGCTAGGGCGGCTGTCATGATCATCGGGGTCCGCAGGGCATCATCATGAAACATCGGGCTGATCCAGCGCGGCCGCGGTAAAGGAGAAACCGCCGGGCATGGGCAATCTGTCACGAATTCTGATTGACAGTCCAGTCAAAATCCGAACAGGCTGCCGCTAAACAGCACCGCCCCCAGAAGGTCCGGTGCCGCGGGCCGGGGGAGGGCCCGGCCATGCGCGACCTGACCCGGTCCAACGCCCATTTCCGCAAGGCGCTGACCCGCCTGCCGCTCGGCGTGGCCTCGACCTTCCGCTACTGGGGCGAGGACCGTACGATCTATGTCGCCCGCGGCAAGGGCGGCCGGGTCTGGGATATCGACGGCAATCGTTACGTCGACTACCGGCTTGGCTACGGCCCCGCGATCCTCGGCTATGCCGACGACCGCGTCGATGCCGCTGCCCGCCAGGGGATGGACATCGGCGGGGTCTTCGCACTCTCGACCGAAAGGGAATACGAGGTCGCCGACCGCATCTGCCGGATGGTGCCCGGCATGGACCTCGTGCGCTTTTCCAACAGCGGGACCGAAGCGGTGATGTCCGCGCTCCGCCTTGCCCGCGCCCATACAGGTCGCGACGAATACCTGCTTGTCGAAGGCGGCTATCACGGGCTTTTCGACGCCGCGCTCTGGATGGCTGATGTCGAAGGCTGGGACCCGCGCAGCAACCGCGACCCCGAGGTGGTCAGCTATTCCCGCGGCGTGCCGCTGTCGCTGCGCGCGCTGGCCCATCTCGTCCCGATGAACGACATGCAGCGGCTCGAGGATACCTTTCGGCGCCACGGCGACCGTCTGGCCGCGATGGTGATCGAACCGATCCAGGGCAATTGCTGCGCCATTTCGGCCAGGCGCGACTATGTGCAACTCGCCCGCCGCCTCTGCGACCGTCACGGCGTCCTCCTCATCATCGACGAGGTCAAGACCGGCTTCCGCGTGGCCCGGGGCGGCGTGCAGTCGCTGCTCGGCGTCGTGCCCGACATCGCCACCTTCGCCAAGGCGATGGGCAACGGCTATCCCATCGCCGCCATCGCCGGGCGCGAAGAGGTGATGCGCAGCTTTGCCTATGGCAAGGCCGCGCATGGTGGCACATACACCGCCCATTCCGTCAGCCTTGCCGCCGCGGCCGAAACCCTGCGCATCCTTGACGAGACGACCGCGCTCGCCGATCTCGCCGCCTATGGCGAACGGCTCCAGGGCGGAATCGCGGCGATCCTCGATTCCCGGGGGATCGTGCATTCCTTCTCCGGCCACCCCTCCATGTTCGGGGTCTTCTTCGCCGCTGCGCCGCCCGACAACTACCGGGCGTGGAAGACCTCGGACTATTCCTTCTACGACCGCATGGCCCGCCACCTGCAGGACAACGGCATCATCTGCGAACCCGATTCGCGCGAACCCCTGTTCATGTGCGCCGCCCATGATGCCGATTGCCTTGCCGATACGCTCAAGGCCTTCGAACGTGCGGTCGACCTGACCCTGGACGAAACGGGACAGGACGCGGCCCGGATGGCGGCCAGGGACTGACGACAAGGGGGAAGGGGCGCTGCCCCTCTTGGCCTGCGGCCAATTCACCCCGGGATATTTGGGGACAGAAAATGCACAGGCAACAGGCCGCGGAGAAACGCGTCGCGCTGGTCATCGGGGCCGGGCACAACGGGCTTGTCGCCGCCGTCGCCCGCTCGTTCTCCCCCGGTTTCCTCCCCTCCATCTGCTCCTCTGTCTGCTCGCTCTTCCGGCCCGAGATCATGCGCGATCGCGATCTGCCGCGGATACGCGCTCCAGGTCCTGCCCTACGAAGGCGGTGCCACCTTTGGCCGGGAGTGCGGCCGTCTCGGCATGTTCCGCGACCAAGACGCCAACCGGCGCGAATTCCCCCGCCATTCGCCCCGCGATGCCGAAGCCAATGACCGCAAGGCCCGCGATGAGATACGGCACTGCCGCGTCATCCGGCCGCTGCTGATGCGCACCCCGCCCGATCCGGCGCGTTTCCACCCGCACGATCCTGCCGAACTCGCCTGGCTCGGCCGCCGCGGGGGACGAGATCCTGATTGCTCGGGGCGTGGCGCAGATCCGCAGCACCTACGGGCCGGGCGACCGGGGCCGAACTTGACAACGCAGAGGTCATCCGCGCCGCCCGTGTCGTCTCGGGCAAGGATGCCAAGCGCACCTTCCTGCGCCATGTCGCGGAAACCGGCCTCGACCCCGCCGTCCTGCGCGCCGTCCGGCGGTTCAAGACGCGCGGCTCCTCTGGCAAGTTCACCATCGCGCTCGATGCCGCGCCCACGTTTTCCGTCCTGCCCGACGGGGCGCCGAACATCCGCGGCGACCTCCACGTCACCGATTTGATCGCGCGCAGGGAACGCGCCTATGACGACTGGACGGCCGGCCGCTTCAGCCGCGACCAGGTCCAGGACCTGATGATCCCGACCATGATCGACCCCACCATGGTCCCGCCGGGCAAGCATTTCACGTCCTCCTTCGTGCAATATGCGCCGCCCCGGATCGAAGGCCGCGACTGGACCGATACCGACCGCGACGCCTTTGGCGAAACCAGCCTGAACCAGATCGCCGCCCCTTCCTCCGGCTTCCGGGACCGCGTGCTGCATGTCGAGGTGCTCACCCCGCGCGACTCGAGGCCGAGGTCGGCCTGAGCGAAGGCAACATCTTCCAGGTCGATCTGACCCGTCGACCAGCTGCGCTTCAACCGCCCTGTGACGGGCCATGCGCAATATCGCGGCCCGGTCCGCAGGCTCTGGCTCTGCGGCTCCTCCACCCATCCCGGCGGCGCCGCGATGGGCGCGCCAGGCCGCAACGCCGCCGCCGAAATCCTGCGCGAGGCGCGCCTCGGCACCCTGATGAGCGACGCCTATCCCATCCTGTGCCGTGGTCATCGTCGGCGCCGGGGTAAACGGCCCGGCCGCAGCGTGACGCCCGGCGACCGCGACAACGCCCCCGGCGGGGCTGCGCGCCCGACCGAATTCGCCCCCGCCTTCCGCGCGCGCCTCGCCCATCTCTGGCAGGGTCTCGACCCGCGCCTGGCCGAAGGCCTGACCCCCCCCGCCAGCCTGGTCGACACCGTGGTCCCCGGTGCTGCGCCCTGCTCAGGCTCGCGACCCTCACCGCCCGGGCCGAAGGTCTCTCCCCCGCCAGTGCCCCCGCGTGGGAGGAACTGCACACCCGCATAGCCCGCATCCTCGCCCCGCCCGGCGCCATGCCGCCCCCGGGCCCGGGGCGCGGCGGCGATCTCGTCGCCCTCTCGCGAATCGGCCTTGCGCTGCGAGGCATGGGCGCAGCCGAGGCCCCCGCCCGCAAGGGGGCGCCATGAACCGCCGCCCGGTCTTTCTCATCACCGTGATGTGCGTCGGCTTTGCCTTCTTCTGTGTGCCGATCCTGTCGATGATCGTCTTCTCTTTCAACGACTCGCGCCTCACCACGGTCTGGGGTGGCTTCTCGACCCGCTGGTACGGCGCGCTGCTCGACACCGACCAGATCATCGACGCAGCCCTCCTCTTGCTCCGGATCGCCGCACTCAGCGCCACGCTTGCCACCATCCTCGGCACCATGGGCCAGCATCGCGCTCGCCCGCTCCCACCGCTGCCACGCCCGCACGCCGCTCTCGGGCCTCGTCACAGCACCGCTCGTCATGCCCGAGCCCATCACCGGCATCGCCTCGCTCTCGGCCTTCATCCTGATGGCGAAGTGGATCGGCAGGCCCGCCAATCGCGGCGTCACCACGATCACGCTCGCCCATGTCACCTTCTCGATGGTCTTCGTGACCACGGTCGTCCACAGCCGGATGATCGAGGCCGATATCGCGATCGAGGAAGCCGCCCTCGACTTCGGCGATCGGCCCTGGCAGGTCCTGCGCGACGTCACCCTGCCGGTCATCGCGCCGGCGATCGTCGCGGGGTGGCTTCTGGCCTTGACCATCTCGCTCGACGATGGGGTGATCTCGAACTTTGTCACCGGCCCCGGGCAACACGACCCTGCCGATCCTGATCTGGTCCAGGGTCAAAATCGGCATGATCCCCGACATCAACGCGCTCACCACCATCACCATGCTGATCGTCGGCACAGGTGTCGCCATCGCGGACCTGCTTCTGCACCGCGCTGACCGGCGCCGGGCGCGCGACGAACGCCTCGCGATGAGGGAGAATGCGGGCTGATGCGCCGGGCGGGACGGGGAGTGCTGCCCTCCCGGGCCTCCGGCCCTCCCCCCGGGATATTTGGGGACAAATGGTGGACGGTGACCGCAAAATCGCCGACACCATGCGCCTGATCGACCTCTCCCCGGGATACCCGGCGCGGGCAGGGTGCGCTATGGCGCGGCGATGCGGCTCTGGGCTGCGGGACGGATCGGGGACGCGGACCTCGAATCCTGGCGCGTGGCCGCGGCGCATGATGCGGCAGGTCTGATGGAGGCAGAGATGACGGCACACAATCCGGACGCGGCCGTGGCGCGGCTGATCGGGGAAGCAGACCGCTATCTGGCCGGCCTCTCCGGCCCGGGCATCGCCGAGGTCCGCGCCCGCATCGCGCAAGCCCCCGCGGCGCAGGCCGTCAGCCCCGAAGCCGCTGTCGCGCCGACCGCCAATCCGGTCCTTGACCGCTGGCTTGCCCCCGCGCTGGCCGCGATGGACCGCCCGGGCCTTGCCGCCGCCATTGCGGGCGCCGCGCCGCATCTGGCCTGGACGAACTATCACTACCCCTCCGGTCAGGCCGGTCCTGCCTTCCCCCGGGCCCATGCCTTTGCCACGCTCATCGGTGAAAGCGGACCGGTGCACCTGCCCGGCTTCGACCTCGGCCTTTTCCTGATCGCGCCAGGCGTCTTCTACCGCGACCACCGCCACGCCGCGCCCGAGCTTTACGCCCCCCTGACCGGCCCGCACCGCTGGCGCTTCCGCCCCGGCGCGCCACTTGTCGCCAAACCTGCCCATGTGCCGGTCTGGAACCCGCCGCATCAGCCCCATGCCACGCTTGCCGGCGCCGTCCCCTTCCTCTGCCTCTATGCCTGGACGCGCGACATCGGGGAACGGGCCGAGATGATCCCCGCCCCCGACTGGGCCACGATCGAGGCCGGCCCGTGACAGACACGATCCTGACCGGCACATGCCCCTGACCAAGGCCCCCGAAGACGACAGAGCCGGCCTGCACGCACCGGCCAGGCCATCCCGCCCGCCACGGCAACGCCGGCTCGGTCAAGCCCGGTGACAGGACGCCCTCCCTATCCGGCCCTGGACTGCACCCCGGCGAACCCTGCCCGACCCGTCCGCGCGCGGCTGCGCGGCGCGGCTCAGACGACCGCCGTCAGCCGCACCGTCGCCCGCCAGGCCAGCGCGGCCATCACACCCGCAGTGGCAAGGCACAGCGCCAGTCCCCCCGCCTGATAGCTCAGCCCCGACAGAAGCGTGCCCAGAAGCCGCCCCGCGGCATTGGCCATGTAATAGAACCCCACATCCCGCGTGATCCGCCCGGCATCGGCAAAGGCCAGGATCAGATAGGAATGGATCGCGGAATTGACCGCAAAGACAAAGCCGAAGAGCAGCAGCCCCCCGACGAGCACCGCGCTGAGCCCGGGCGCGGCCCCCCCCGCCACGGCCGCCGCGGCGGCCAGCGCGACCGGGACCGGCACCAGAAGCCCCGCCCAGACGACCGCCTTGCCCGCGATCGCCCCGGCCGGCAGGCCACCTGCGCGGATCAGCCGGGGCGCGGCCGCCTGCACCGCGCCATAGGCGATGATCCAGAGCGCCAGAAACCCGCCGATGAGAAAGAAGGCCGCCCGCCGCCCCTCGGGCGTGCCATCCGACAGCACCGCCTGGAAATAGACCGGGATGCCGACGACGAACCAGACATCGCGCGCGGCGAACAGGAACATCCGCGCGAGCGACAGCCGGTTCACGCGCGGATCGCGCGACCGCCAGCCCGCCCAGGTCTCATCGGCCTTCATCCGCCCCGGCAGGCCGCCGGGCAGCCAGAGGAGAAGCGCCACCAGGATCACGCCCAGGACCCCCGCCATCGCCCAGACCGCCGCGCCGAACCCCGCAACCGCCATCAGTGCAGCGCCAAGAAAGAAGCCCAGGCCCTTGACCGCATTCTTGGACCCGGTCAGCGCCGCGACCCAGCGGAAGAGCGCGCCCCCGGTCGCGGGGGCAAGCAGGCCGACCGCCGACTTCGCGCTCATCTTGGCCAGATCCTTGGCCACCCCCGACACCCCCTGCACCGCCATGACAAAGACGACCGAGACGCCGATCCCCCATCCGGGGTCGAGCTGGGCCAGTGCCACCAGCGCCCCGATCTGGAGGAGAAGCCCGCCATAGAGCGTCGCGGCCAGGCCGAACCGCGCGGCCAGCCAGCCCGCGCCGAGGTTCGTCGCGATCCCGGCAGCTTCGTAGAGCAGAAAGAGCCAGGCCAGCTGCAGAGGCGAAAAGCCCAGCATGTTGAAATGCAAGAGCACCAGCATGCGCAGCGCGCCATCGCTCAGCATGAAGGCCCAGTAGGCCGCAGTGACGGCGGCATAGGCGCGCAAGGGATGTGTCCCGGTCATCGGGCAAGCCCGCCGACCGGGCGGGGCCGGGGGGCCAGCCCCCCGGACCCCCCGGGATATTTGTGGACAAAGAATGAGGTCAGAGGTCCTGCGCCACCATCCGCGTGATCTCGGCCAGCCGGCAGGCATAGGCCCATTCGTTGTCATACCAGGCGTAAAGCTTCACCTGCGTGCCGTTCACGACCATGGTCGCACCCGCATCGATGATGGCCGATCGCGGATCACCCCGGTAATCGGAGGAGACGAGCGGCCGCGTCTCGAACCCGAGGATGCCGGCGAGCGGGCCCGCGGCCGCGGCGGCGGAAAAGAGCGCGTTGACCTCCTCGACCGTCGTCGGGCGGGCAACCTCGAAGACGCAGTCGGTCAGCGAGGCGTTGAGCAGCGGCACCCGCACCGCATGCCCGTCGATCCGTCCGGCGAGCGCGGGGAAGACAAGCCCGATGGCCGCGGCCGAACCGGTCGTGGTCGGGATCAGGTTCAGAAGCGCCGACCGCGCCCGGCGCAGGTCGGCGGCGGGCCGATCCACGATGGTCTGCGTATTGGTCACGTCATGGATCGTGGTGATCGACCCGTGCCGGATGCCGACGCCGTCGTGCAGGACCTTGACCACCGGGGCAAGGCAGTTCGTCGTGCAGGAGGCCGCCGTCACCAGCGCCTGCGACCCGTCATAGAGAT
>JBEIDZ010000027.1:0-13492 GCA_040383215.1 Paracoccaceae bacterium
ACCTATGCCGTGCCGGTGCCGTCGGCGCAGGTGAAGTCGGCGGTGCTGCTGGCGGGGCTGAACGCGCCGGGCGAGACGGTGGTGATCGAGCGGGAGGCGACGCGGGACCATTCGGAGCGGATGCTGGCGGGGTTCGGGGCGCGGATCGCGGTCGAAACGCTGCCCGAGGGGCGGGTGATCCGGCTGACCGGCCAGCCTGAGCTCAGGCCGCAGGAGATTGTCGTGCCGCGTGACCCGTCCTCGGCGGCCTTTCCGGTCTGTGCGGCGCTGATCACCGAGGGGTCGGACGTGCTGGTGCCGAATATCGGGCTCAATCCGACGCGGGCGGGGCTCTTCACCACCTTGCGCGAGATGGGGGCGGACCTGAGCTATGAGAACCTGCACGAGGAGGGGGGCGAGCCGGTGGCCGACCTGCGGGCGCGGTTTTCGCCCGCGCTGACGGGGATCGAGGTGCCGCCCGAGCGGGCGGCGTCGATGATCGACGAATATCCCGTGCTGTCGGTCGTGGCGGCCTTTGCCGCAGGGGCGACGGTGATGCGCGGCGTGAAGGAGTTGCGCGTCAAGGAGAGCGACCGGATCGATGCGATGGCGCAGGGGCTGCGCGCGGCGGGGATCACGGTCGAGGAAGGCCCGGATTGGTGGATCGTCCATGGCCGGGGGTTTGGCGCGGTGCCGGGGGGTGTGACCGTGGCGACGCGGCTTGACCACAGGATCGCGATGTCTTTTCTGGTGATGGGGCTGGCCACGACGCGGCCGATCACGGTGGATGACGCGAGCCCGATCGTCACGTCATTTCCGGTCTTCGAACGCCTGATGACGGGCCTGGGTGCAGAGATCGGGCCGGCATGATCTTTACCGTCGCCATCGACGGGCCGGCGGCGGCGGGCAAGGGGACCATCGCGCGGGCCGTGGCGGCGGATTTCGGTTTCGCGCATCTGGACAGCGGGCTTCTGTACCGGGCTGTTGGTGCGCGGGTGCTGGCGGGAGAGGAGCCGGTCGTGGCGGCGCGGGGGCTTGATCCCGGGGCGCTGGAGGACGCCGACCTGCGCAGCGAGGCGGTGGCGGCGGCGGCGAGCCGGGTGGCGGCCATTCCGGATGTGCGGGCGGCGCTGGTGGAGTTCCAGCGCGCCTTTGCCCGGCGCGAGGGCGGGGCGGTGCTGGACGGGCGCGACATCGGGACGGTGATCTGCCCCGAGGCGGAGGTGAAGCTTTACGTCACCGCGAGTGCCGAGGCGCGGGCGGAGCGGCGGTACCGGGAACTGCTGGGCCGGGGGGAGGCGGTGGATCAGGGGATTGTTCTGGAGGACGTGCGGGCGCGGGATGCGCGCGACACGGGCCGGGCGGTGGCACCGCTGCGCCCGGCGGCGGATGCGGTGGTGATCGACACGTCGGCGATGAGCATTGCCGAGGCGGTGGCGGCGGCCTGCGATGCCGTTGCGGCCCGGATCGGCCGGGCCTGAGGCGAGAGGCGGGGCTTGCCCTTTGGCCATGCCTGCGCTAGGACCGGCCTGCCGAAGCGGGGGGACACCCGTGGGTTTGAGACTGATGCAGGGCCGGGAATACCGGCCCTTCTTGTTTCATGATGCTTCGGCGACGCGATCGGGCAGAGACCGGCGGAGACAACCGCCAGGCCGGAAAGAGATGAAAAGGATAGACAGACTGCATGTGCGCTAAACAGAACAGCATGGAGGATTTCGAAGCCCTCCTGAACGAAAGCTTCGAGATCGACACGCCCCAGGAAGGGAGCGTGGTCAAGGGCCGGGTCCTGGCCATCGAGGCGGGACAGGCGATCATCGATGTCGGCTACAAGATGGAAGGCCGCGTCGATCTGAAGGAATTTGCCAACCCCGGCGAGACGGCGACCGTCAAGATCGGTGACGAGGTGGAGGTCTACCTCCGGTCGGCCGAAAATGCGCGGGGCGAGGCGGTGATCAGCCGCGAGATGGCGCGGCGCGAAGAAGCCTGGGACCGGCTCGAGAAGGCCTATGAGCGCGAGGAGCGCGTCGAGGGCGCGATCTTCGGCCGGGTCAAGGGCGGGTTCACGGTCGATCTGGGCGGGGCGGTGGCGTTCCTGCCGGGGTCGCAGGTGGATGTGCGCCCGGTGCGTGACGCCGGGCCGCTGATGGGGCTGAAGCAGCCTTTCCAGATCCTCAAGATGGACCGCCGCCGGGGCAACATCGTCGTGTCGCGCCGCGCGATCCTCGAGGAGAGCCGGGCCGAGCAGAGGGCCGAGGTCATCGGCAACCTGGCGGAAGGGCAGATCGTCGACGGTGTGGTCAAGAACATCACCGAATACGGTGCCTTTGTGGACCTGGGCGGTGTGGACGGGCTTCTGCACGTGACCGACATGGCCTGGCGGCGGGTGAACCATCCGTCCGAGATCCTGTCGATCGGCGAGACGATCAAGGTGCAGGTCATCAAGATCAACAAGGACACGCATCGCATCAGCCTGGGCATGAAGCAGCTGCAGGAGGACCCCTGGGATGCGGTCGAACGCAAGTTCCCGCTGGGGTCCGTGCATCAGGGCCGCGTGACCAACATCACCGATTACGGCGCCTTTGTGGAGCTGGAGCCGGGGATCGAGGGGCTGGTCCATGTGTCGGAAATGTCCTGGACGAAGAAGAACGTCCATCCGGGCAAGATCGTCTCCACCTCTCAGGAGGTCGAGGTCATGGTGCTCGAGATCGATTCGTCCAAGCGGCGGGTGTCGCTGGGGCTGAAGCAGACGCAGCGCAACCCGTGGGAGGTCTTTGCCGAGACCCATCCCGAGGGATCGTCTGTCGAGGGCGAGGTCAAGAACATCACCGAGTTCGGTCTGTTCGTGGGGCTGCCCGGGGATATCGACGGGATGGTGCATCTGTCCGACCTGACCTGGGAAGGCCGGGGCGAGGATGCGATCCAGAACTACCGCAAGGGCGATACCGTCCGGGCGAAGGTGCTGGAGGTCGATGTCGAGAAGGAGCGCATCTCGCTTTCGGTCAAGGCGCTGGAGAGCGATCCCTTTGCCGATGCGGTCGGCGGGGTGAAGCGTGGCGGGATCGTCACCGTGACGGTCAGCAAGATCGAGGATGGCGGGATCGAGGTCGAATACGAGGGGATGAAGTCCTTCATCCGCCGGTCCGACCTGTCGCGCGACCGGTCCGAGCAGCGCCCTGAGCGGTTCCAGGTGGGCGACAAGGTCGATGTGCGGGTGACCAACATCGATCCCAAGACGCGCAAGCTGGGTCTGTCGATCAAGGCGCGCGAGATCGCCGAGGAGAAGGAAGCGGTCGAGCAGTATGGTTCGTCCGATTCAGGTGCCTCGCTGGGCGATATCCTGGGCGCGGCGCTGAAGGGCGACCGCTGAGGCCAGGCAGGGTTCGGCGCGGTCCGGACCCCTCGAATCAGGCCCCGCCGTGCCGGTTGCATGGCGGGGCCTGGCGTTTTCTGGACAGGGCGGAGCGAATCACCCTGAGCCGGTCGTGCGCCGCAGGGTGCGGGGGAGCCTCTGGTCTGGGCAGTCCGACCGGCAAGGCGGCAGAAACTGGGGCAAGTGCGGGGATTGCGGCGATGTAATCGCATGGCCCGGGTCAGGGATGCGCCACAGGTCCTATTCCGCGAAGGGCCGACTGGGCCTATAGTCTGTGGCAAAACGACTGAGCCAGCCCTGACCTGGTCCAATCTGGGGGATATCCAAGAACATGATCCGTTCCGAACTCATCCAGAAGATCGCGGATGACAACCCGCATCTTTACCAGCGCGATGTCGAGAAGATCGTGAACACCATCTTTGACGAGATCACCGACGCTCTGGCGGCCGGTCATCGGGTGGAGTTGCGCGGCTTTGGCGCGTTTTCGGTCAAGCGGCGGGAATCGCGCACCGGACGAAACCCCCGCACCGGCGAGGCCGTCGACGTGGAAGGCAAGTTCGTTCCCTTCTTCAAGACCGGCAAGCTTCTGCGTGACCGCCTGAACGGCAAGTAGGGCTGAGCATGAAGGTCATCCGTGTCGCCTTCTGGGTGATCATCGCTGTCGTTCTTGTCCTAATCGGCCTGTCGAACCGGGTTGTGGTCACGCTCAGGGCCCTGCCCGAGACGCTGGCCGCGCAACTGGGCCTGTCGCCCGATGTGGATGTTCCGCTGTTCGTGGTGATCTTTGCGGGGGTCGCGCTGGGTCTTCTTGTCGGGTTCGTGTGGGAATGGCTTCGGGAATGGAACGAACGCGCGCTGTCGCGGGCCAAGGACGACGAGATCGCGCGGCTGAAGCGCGAGCTTGGCCGGTTGCAGGCCGAAAGCGCGGTCGGGAAGGACGAGGTTCTGGCCCTGGTCGAGCGGACGGGGACCCGGCGCTGAGCCGGGGGAGGCGCAGGGGGTGACCGCGCTGCGGGTGAAGATCTGCGGGTTGCGCGACCCTGGTGCGGTTCTTGCGGCGGTCGGGTCCGGTGCGGCCTATCTGGGGTTCGTGTTCTTTGCGAAATCGCCGCGCCATGTGACGCTGTCGCAGGCGGCGGCGCTGGCGGTGGATGTGCCGCCGGGGGTCGCCAAGGTCGCGCTGGTGGTGGATGCCGATGACGCGATGCTTGACGCCATCGCGGCGGCCGTGCCGGTGGACATGATCCAGTTGCACGGGGCGGAGAGTCCGGAGCGCGTGCGCGAGGTGCGCGCGCGGCTGGGCCTGCCGGTGATGAAGGCGGTGGGGATCGCGGGGGCCGAGGACCTGGGGCGGATCGAGACCTATGGTCGGGTGGCCGACCAGCTTCTGATCGATGCCAAGCCGCCCAAGGAGGCCGATCTGCCGGGGGGCAACGGGCTTGCCTTCGACTGGCGGCTGCTGGCGGGGCGGCGCTGGCCGGTGCCCTGGATGCTGGCGGGCGGGCTGACGGCGGCGAACGTCGCCGAGGCGGTGCGGCTGACCGGGGCGCGGCAGGTCGATGTCTCTTCGGGCGTCGAGAGCGCACCGGGGGTGAAGGACGAGGGGATGATCCGGGCCTTTCTGAGAGCGGCGGAGGCAGCGGGGCAGTGAGGGGGAACATGCGCGGCGTGGTTCTGGCGGCGGTGCTGTCTGTGCCGGGGGTGGCGGCGGCGGAGTGTGCGGGCGTGACGATCATGGCCTGTCCGGTCGAGGGGTCGGGCAAGATGCTCGAGGTCTGTGCCGTGCCGAAGGGGTTCACCTACAGTTTCGGCCCCGCCGGTGCGCCGGAGCTGCGGCTGGGCGTGGCCTATGGGGACGGGCCGGTGGTTCCCTGGGCGGGGGTGGGGCGGGCGATCTGGTCGGCGATCCGCTTTCCGGCCGAAGGGTATGTCTATGAGGCCTGGCTGTCGGTCGACCGGCTGACCGAGAATGCGGCGACCGAAGGCGGGGTGAATGTCCTTGGCATGCCGGGCGAGGACCTGGTGGCCAGCATCGCCTGCCGGCCCGGGCCGTGGTTCGGCGACATCTTTGGCCCCGAGGATGCGATGGCCGATGCCGGCTATTGCTGGGACCGGGCGGCATCGATCTGGCGCGATGGCGGCTGCCCCTGAGCCGTGGTCAGGTGACGTCGAGATCGGTGCAGCCGAGAAATTCGGCCGTGCCGGTGAAGGCCGCGCGGAAGCGGGCTTCGGTCGCGGCGAGGCTGTCGGCGGGGACGGAGTGCCATTCGGCCCGGCTGTTCCAGCGGATAATGAGGGCGAGGTGGTCGGGGGCTTCGGCCTCGCGCCAGGTTTCCTTGCCGAGAAAGCCCGGGCAGGCCGAGAGCATGGCCGTCCAGACCGCGGCATCGGCGGCGAGGAAGGCGGGCTGGTCTGCCGGGGGGACCCTATAGTGCAACCATTCGATGACCATGCGGAACCCTCCCTGACGGGATGGTGACGCGGCGGGCGGCGGCGTCAAGGCCGGATGCGGCGCCCTGTGCCCGGGCGGACTCACCCGCGGCGGCACGATCTTGGGCCTTGACGAGCGCACTACCCAAGCCGTGGGGGAGTGCCTATAGTCCCGGTCCGTGCGGTAGCCCTGCCCACAAGCGGCGGGAGCACCCGAGGCCGGGGCGAGGGGACGACAGGATGCGCTGCCCGTTTTGCGGAAACGTCGATACGCAGGTGAAGGATTCGCGCCCGGCCGAGGATCATGTCGCGATCCGGCGGCGGCGGTTCTGCCCGGCCTGCGGCGGGCGGTTCACCACCTATGAGCGGGTGCAGCTGCGCGATCTGGTGGTGATCAAGTCGAACGGGCGGCGCGAGGATTTCGACCGCAGCAAGCTCGAGCGGTCGATCCGGATCGCGCTGCAGAAGCGGCCGATCGAGCCGGAGCGGATGGACCAGATGATTTCGGGTATCGTGCGGCGGCTGGAGTCGCTGGGAGAGACGGACATCTCCTCCAAGCAGATCGGGGAGATCGTGATGGAGACGCTGGCCCGGATCGACACGGTCGCCTATGTGCGCTTTGCCAGCGTCTACATGAATTTCCAGGCCGTGGGCGATTTCGACAAGTTCATGGCCGAGCTGCGCCCCGTGAAATCCGAGACGTGAGCGCCGGGAGCGACCGGCGGTTCATGGCCGTTGCCCTGGCGCTGGGGCGGCGGGGGCGGGGGCGTGTCTGGCCGAACCCGGCGGTGGGCTGTGTCGTCGTCAGGGATGGCCGGATCGTCGGGCGGGGCTGGACGGCCGATGGCGGGCGGCCCCATGCCGAGACGCAGGCGCTGGCGCAGGCCGGGGAGGCGGCGCGCGGGGCGGAGGTCTTTGTCACGCTGGAGCCCTGCGCGCATCACGGGCAGACGCCGCCCTGTGCGGCGGCACTGGTTGCTGCGGGTGTGGCGCGGGTCGTGGTGGCGACGGGGGACCCGGACCCGCGGGTTGCGGGGCGGGGTCTGGCGATGCTGCGCGCGGCCGGGATCGCGGTCGTGACGGGCGTGATGGAGGAGGAGGCGCGGGCGGATCATGCCGGGTTCCTGCTGCGCGTGACCGAGGGGCGGCCTTTCGTGACGCTGAAGATGGCGGCGACACTCGACGGGCGGATTGCCACGGCGGGGGGCGAGAGCCGGTGGATCACCGGGCCCGCGGCGCGGCGGATGGTGCATCTGCTGCGGGCGCAGGCCGATGCGGTGATGGTGGGTGGCGGGACGGCGCGGGCGGATGACCCGGCGCTGACGGTGCGGGACATGGGTGCGGTGCGGCAGCCGGTGCGGGTGGTCGTGTCGCGGGGCATGGACCTGCCCGCAGAGGGGCAGCTTGCACGGACGGCGCGGGAGGTGCCGGTCTGGGTGGCGCATGATGCGGCGCTGGCCGACGGGGTTGTCGCAGGCTGGGCGGCACGGGGGGTGGAGGGGCTGGCCTGCAGTGTCGGGGGCGGGCAGGTGGAGCCGGGATCGGTGCTGGCCGCGCTGGGCGCGCGGGGGATCACGCGGGTGCTGTGCGAGGGGGGCGGGCGGCTTGCCGCCGCGCTTCTGGCGGCGGGGCTGGTGGACGAGCTTGTCGTCTTTGGCGCGGGGTTGGCGATCGGCGCGGAGGGGCGGCCGGTGCTGGGGCCCATGGGGGTCGGGCGGCTTGCCGATGCGCCGCGGCTACGGCTGACCGAGGTGCGGGCGCTGGGCGGGGATGTGATGAGCCGCTGGACGCGGGAGTGACGGGAAGGGCGCGCGACCGTGCGGCCGCGCGCCCCTTGTCCTGGCTTACTGGAGGGCGGCGTCGGTGATGACGCTGGTCCAGGCGCCGGTGGGCGCGGCAGAGATGACCGGGTCGGAGCCGCCTGCGAGCAGGGTCGCGACGGTCCGTTCGTAGGCGGCGGTGTCAAGCGCGCCGTTCGAGCCGGCGGTGAGCTTGGCGACCTCGCCCATCATGCGGACCTGGTGCTGTTCGGTCTGGGCGCCGGTTTCGTCATATTCGAGGACGATCATCGCCGCGTCTTCGGGGTTTTCCTCGGCCCATTTCCAGCCGCGCATGGAGGCGCGGACGAAGCGGGTCATCTTGTCGACGAAGGCGGGGTCTTCGAGGTTCTGTTCGAGGACATAGAGCCCGTCTTCGAGCGTGGCGACGCCCTGGTCTTCGTACTTGAAGGTCACGAGTTCCTCGGGTGTCACGCCGGCGTCGATGACCTGCCAGTATTCGTTGTAGGTCATGGTCGAGATGCAGTCGGCCTGGCGCTGCAGCAGCGGGTCGACGTTGAAGCCCTGCTTGAGCACCTCGACCCCGGTTGCGGACTTGCCGTCGGTCGCGAGGCCGAGCTGGCTCATCCATGACAGGAAGGGGTATTCGTTGCCGAAGAACCAGACGCCGAGCGTGCGGTTGGCGAGGTCGGCGGGCGCGGCGATGCCGGTATCGGCCCAGCAGGTCAGCATCATGCCCGAGGCTGCGAAGGGTTGGGCGATGTTGACGAGCGGCAGGCCGCCTTCGCGCGCGGCGAGTGCGGCGGGCATCCATTCGACGATCACATCGGCCCCGCCGCCCGCGATGACCTGCGGGGGCGCGATGTCCGGGCCGCCGGGCATGACCGTGACGTCAAGGTTTTCCTCGGTATAGAAGCCCTGGTCGAGGGCGACGTAGTAGCCCGCGAACTGGGCCTGGGTGACCCACTTGAGCTGAAGCGTCACCGCATCCTGCGCGAAGGCGGGGGCGGCGAGCGTGGCGAGTGCGGTCGCCATCAGGAATTTATTCATCTTTCCATCCTCTGTTCTGTCATGTCCGTCTTCGATGGTCTGCCTGCCTGCCGGTTCTTGTTGTCGTCCTATCCGCGCTGCGAGGGGTGCCAGAAGGTCGCCCGCCGTTCGATCAGCGCCACGATACCGTAGAAGGCGCTGCCTGCCAGTGCTGAAACGAGAATTGCCGACCAGACCATGTCGAGCGCAAGGGCGCCGACCGAGGTCGAGATGCGAAATCCGAGGCCCACGGTCGGAGAGCCGAAAAATTCGGCAACGATGGCGCCGATAAAGGCGAGGGTCGTCGCGATCTTGAGCCCGTTGAAGATGAAGGGCATCGCGGCGGGCAGGCGGAGCTTGACAAGCGTCTGCCAGTAGCCTGCGCCATAGGTCTGCATCAGGTCGCGCTGCATGGCGGTCGTGTCGCGCAGGCCGGCGACGGTGTTCACGAGCATCGGGAAGAAGACCATGGCGACGACGACGGCCGCCTTGGACTGCCAGCCGAAGCCGTACCACATGACGAGGATGGGGGCGGTGCCGACGATGGGCAAGGCCGCCATGAAGCTGCCCACGGGCAGAAGGCCCCGGCGCAGGAAGTCGAAGCGGTCGGCTAGGATCGCGACAAGGAAGGCCGCGGTGCAGCCGATGGCGAAGCCCGCCATGCCGCCCTTGAGTATGGTCTGGACGAAATCGCCCCAGAGGAGCGGGATGTTCCGGATGAAGGTGGCCCAGATCGCCGAGGGCGGCGGCAGGATCACCGGGGGCACGTCATAAAGGCGGACGGTGAGTTCCCAGAGCCCGATCAGCGCCGCGCCGAAGACGAGCGCGACGAGAAGCCGGCCGGGCGTGCTATCCGCGCGGGAGGCGAGCCAGCCGTTCAGGACCCAGAGCGCGAGCCAGAGCGCAAGGATGAGGAGGAAGCGGCCGTTCCAGACGGCGGCGAGCGAGCCCCCGGCCAGGGCAAGGAGGCTTGCCACCGCGAGGACGGCGAGGACCGAGACGAGGGGCGTCACGATCCAGGAGCGGTCGGGCAGGGCGGGGCTGGCGGTCATGCGGGGGACCCCATGGCGCGGAGCGTCCGCCGCTCGATGAGGCCGATGGCCCAGACGAGCGCAGCGGCGAGCAGGGCCGCGGTGAAGAGGGCCGACCAGATCTGGACGGTCTGGCCGTAATAGGAGCCCGCGAGCATCCGCGCGCCGAGGCCGGCGACGGCGCCGGTCGGCAGTTCGCCCACGATGGCGCCGACAAGCGAGGCCGAGATGCCGATCTTGAGCGAGGCAAAGAGATAGGGGATCGAGGCGGGCAGGCGGAGTTTCCGCAAGGTCTGGGCATCGGTCGCGTTGTAGGTGCGCAGAAGATCGCGCTGGATCATGTCGGGGCTGCGCAGGCCCTTTACCATGCCGACGACCACCGGGAAGAAGGAGAGATAGGCCGAGATCACCGCCTTGGGCAGGATGCCCTGGAGGCCGACCGAGTAGAGCACGACGATGATCATCGGCGCGATGGCGATGATGGGGACGGCCTGGCTGACGATGGCCCAGGGCATGACGCTCATGTCCATCGTGCGGTTGTGGACGATGCCGATGGCCAGAAGGATGCCGAGCCCGGTGCCGATGAGGAAGCCGAGGAGCGTGGCGGCGAGCGTCACCCCGCCGTGGTAGACGAGCGAACGGTTGGAGAATTCGCCCGACTGCACGATGCCGCGGCGGGAGAAGAGCTCTTCGTCGATGGTGCTGTCGTAAAGCTCGACCGCGACCTGGTGGGGGGCGGGCAGGCGCGGGCGTTCGAGCGCCCAGCCGCCGGCGGCAAGATCGAGGTTGCGCAAGGTGAGCGCGATGTTGCCGGCATCGCGGCGTTCGACGGCGGTGCCGCCACTGATGGTGGCGCCGGCGCGTTCGGCCTCGGTCAGGGTTTCCTTGATGTTCATCGGGATGGCGGCAAGGTACCACAGGCCGATGATGGCGATCACGACCGTCAGGACGGGCAGGAAGGCGCCCTTCACCGTGGCGCCTCCTGCGGCCAGACGATGAGCGCGACGGCGAGGATGCCGAGTGCGATGCCCGCCCATTGCAGCGGGGTCGGGCGTTCGCCGAAGATGGCGACGGCGATGGCGGTGGCGAGCACGAGTTGAAGGACCGAGGAAACCGCGACCGAGAGCGCCATGCCGCTGTCGCGCATGACGCGGACCATCATGAGGTTGCCCACGCAGTAGAGCGCGAGCGCGCCGAGGAGCACGGCCATCTGACCGGAGCCGATGTAGTGGCGCAAGGCCGAAGTCGCGGTGAGAAAGACCGCCATCGCCCCGCCGAGCCAGAGGAGGGTCGCGCCGGTCATCCGCGGCGACCGCCGCGCCAGCGGTTGAAGACGCTGTTCAGGAAGGCGAGGTTGGCGATGACGGCCAGCACATAAAGGACGATGAGGACCGCAGGTTGCCCGTCGCGGGCGAAGAGCAGGACCCAGAGGAAGTAGAGCGTGATCGCCGCCGAGACGGTGACAAGGGCGGGCGAGGCGCGGCGGGGGGCGGGGTCAGTCATCCTGGTGTCCTGCGCGGAGGCCCTCGCGGACGCGATGGGCGATGGCGATGAATTCCCGGCTGTCGCGGATGTCGAGCGGGCGTTCACGCGGCAGGGGGCTGTCGATGATGTCGGTGATCCGGCCCGGGCGGGGCGACATCACGACGATGCGGGTGGAGAGATAGACGGCGTCGGGGATGGAATGGGTGACGAAGCCGATGGTCTTGCCGGTGGCGGCCCAGAGGCTCAGGAGTTCCTCGTTCAGGCGGTCGCGGACGATTTCGTCGAGCGCGCCGAAGGGTTCGTCCATGAGGAGGATGTCGGCGTCGAAGGAGAGCGCGCGGGCGATGGAGGCGCGTTGCTGCATGCCGCCCGACAGCTGCCAGGGGTATTTGTTCTCGAAGCCCGAAAGCTCGACCAAGGCGAGGGTGCGCTTCACCCTCTCGGCCTGTTCGGCGCCGGGGAAGCCCATGATTTCGAGCGGCAGGCGGATGTTGTCGCCGATGGTGCGCCAGGGATAGAGGCCGGCGGCCTGGAAGACATAGCCGTAGGCGCGGCGGCGGCGGGCGTCGTCCGGGGTCATGCCGTTGACGGTGAGCGTGCCGCCGGTCGGCTGTTCAAGCGCCGCGACGCAGCGCAGGAACGTGGTCTTGCCGCAGCCCGAGGGGCCGATGAAGCTGACGAATTCGCCCTTGCCGATGGCAAGGTCGATGTCCTTGAGCGCATGGACGGGGCCGTCATCGGTCTGGAAGACGAGGTTGAGGCCGCGCGCCTCGATCACGGCGGGGGGGGTGGTCATGCTGGCCTCTCGCCCATGTGCAGGGGGCGGGCTATGCTCTGGCCCGGAATGGAGGGCAGGTCATGAGCGAATGCAGCAGGATCGTTCCCGGCAGCACCTATGCGGGCAAGCAGGGCTTCAGTTACTTCGCGGGGATCGCGCGCGAGACCACGGGGGCGCAGGCGATCTGCATGCATCTGCTGACCGTGCCGCCGGGGGGGCGGGCCAAGGCGCACAAGCATGCGACGCACGAGACCGCGATCTATGTCATCTCGGGCCGGGCGGTGATGCTGTGGGGTGACCGGCTGGAGCACCTGATGGAGACGGGGGCGGGGGACATGATCCATATCCCGGCCGATGTGCCGCATCTGCCCTTCAACCCCTATGACGTGCCCTGCACGGCGGTCGTTGCGCGGACCGACCCGCACGAGCAGGAAAGCGTGGTGCTGATGCCGGAACTCGATGCGCTGGCGGATCACGAGAGCCGCTCCCACACCTGATGGAAGAGGGCGCCGGCGAGCGCGCCCGAGAGCGTCCAGACGATCAGCGAGGCGGCGAAGTGCGGCCCCGGCGCGGTGGTGAGGGCCACGAGGATGAGAAAGAGCGCGGGGATGGCCGCGCCGGCGAGCGCGAAGCCGGGGAGCGTCCAGAGGTTGGCCTTGAGCAGGAGGAAGGAGATGATCGCCACGGGGATGACCAGGGCCGTGGCGGCGAAGGGGAGGATGCGGGTGAACCAGACACCCGGCGCGGGCAGGGCGCCGGTCACGGCAGAGGTGCCGAGCGTGGCGGCGGCCGTCCCGCCGAGTGTGGCGGCGGCATAGGCGGCAAGCCAGCGCAGCGAGGGATTGGCCAGCCGCGCGGTCACGCCGACCTCGCGAGGCCGCAATCCACGCGGATGTTCTGGCCGGTGATGTAGGAGGCCCCGTCGCCGAAGAGGAAGGTGACGAGCGAGGCTGCCTCTGCGACCCGGCCCATGCGGCGCAGGGCGGCGCCGGCATAGCGTTCGGGGCGCTGGTCGATCGAGGCGTTGAAACCGGGAAGGAAGTTGTTGACGCGGATGCCCCTGGGGTCGACCTCGTCGGAGGCGATCTTGACCCATCCGGCCAGGGCCGCAATGACCCGCAGGACGGTGGTCTTGCCACAGCCAGACGGCCCGATGAAAGACACGAAGTCACCGCGCCGGATCGTCAGTGACACATCCTTCAACGCCTGCACCGGGCCATCCCCGGTCTGGAACGTCAGCCCCAGCCCCCGCGCCTCGATGATGGGGATCGAAGCTTCACGCATGGCCACGGCCATCGCCCGGACGCTCGACGCAATACCAGACCCAACCACCGCAGGCACCGGCCAGGCCATGCCAAACCAGCAAAGCAACCGGGTGGGTAACAAAAGAGACCGAAGGAGAAGCCGATGGATGAACAAGGGGTATGGTCATCAGTCCGACCAGAAACCCTGCACTGACTGCAACCCGACCTGGCGATGCGGGAATCTTCCCCGCCAGCCAGCGCAGCGACAGCCCGACAGGCAAGGTCACACCTGCGACGACTAGCAAGATCAGAACCCCGCCCAGGGATTTCATGACTCCTGACAGCACCCCGGACGGACCGAACATGAT
>JBEIDZ010000028.1:0-13278 GCA_040383215.1 Paracoccaceae bacterium
CTATATCAACCATCTGGTGGTCAATGGCGGCGTCATCGCCTGCGGTTACGGCGAGCCGCGGGCCGATGCGGTGGCGGCGGATATCCTGGCCGCCGCCTCTCCGGGGCGGCGTGTCGTGACGGTCGATGCGCGGGCGCTGTTTGCGCGCGGGGGCGGCATCCACTGCATCACCCAGCAAGAGCCGAAGGCCAGGGCATGAGGCTGGTCGAGGCGGGCATCGCCGATCTGCGCGCGGCGCTGGAGGCGGGGCGGACCACGGCGGTCGCGCTGACGGCGGGGTATCTTGCCCGCATCGCGGCCTTTGACCGGCACGGGCCGCGGCTGAACGCGGTGCCGGTCCTGAACCCGGCCGCGCTGGAGGAGGCGCGGGCCGCCGACCTGCGGCGAGTGCAGGGCGCTGTGCGGGGGCCGCTCGACGGGATTCCTTACACCGCGAAGGCGAGCTTTTCGGTGCGCGGCCTGCCGGTGACGGCGGGGTCGCCCGCCTTTGCGGGTCTGGTCGCGGGCGCGGATGCCTTTGCCATCGCGCGGCTGCGGGCGGCGGGGGCGGTGCTGATCGGGCTGACCTACATGCCGCCCATGGCCCATGGCGGGATGCAGCGCGGGCTCGATGGCCGGGCGGAGTCGCCCTATGCGGCGGACTGGCTGACGGCGGCCTTTGCCTCGGGCAGTTCCAACGGATCGGGCACGGCGACGGCGGCAAGTTTCGCGGCCTTCGGTCTGGGTGAGGAGACCTGGTCGTCGGGCCGGGCGCCGGCGGCGAACAACGGGCTGTGCGCCTATACGCCCAGCCGGGGGGTGATCTCGGTCCGGGGCAACTGGCCGCTGGTGCCGACGATGGATGTGGTCGTGCCCCATGCGCGGCGGATGGCGGACCTTCTGGAGGTCCTGGACGTCATCGTGGCAGACGATCCCGAGACGCGGGGAGACTTCTGGCGGCGGCAGAGGTGGGTGGCGATCCCGACCCCCTCGGCCGTGCGGCCTGCGTCCTTCAGCGCGCTGGCCGAGGGGGCGAGCCTGAAGGGCAGGCGGCTGGGCGTGCCGGGGATGTACATCAACGCCGATCCGCTGGCCGGGACGGCGGCGCATCCGGGCATCGGCGGGCCGACGGGGCAGCGGATCGAAACGCGCGCCTCCGTCATGGCGCTGTGGGCGCGGGCGCGGCGGGCGATGGAGGCGGCAGGGGCCGAGGTCGTGGTGGTCGATTTCCCCGCCGTGAGCAATTACGAGGGCGACCGGCCCGGCGCGCCCACAATCGCGACGCGGGGGCTGGTCAGCGCGGAGTATCTGCGGCGCGAGATCGTCGATCTCTCGATCTGGGCCTGGGACGATTTCCTGCGCGCCAATGCCGACCCCGGCCTGTCACGGCTGGCCGATGTGGAGGGTGCGCGGATATTCCCCCGGCCCGCGGGCGCCCTGCCCGACCGGTTTGACGGGTTCGAGGATGATATCGGAGATTATCCCGCCCATGCGCGGGCGCATCCGCCGCCCGCCGATCTGCACGATATTCCGGGGATCGCGGAGGGTCTGCGCGGCCTCGAGGAGACGCGGCGGCAGGACCTGGAAGCCTGGATGGAGGCACGGGGGCTTGATGCCGTGGTCTTTCCGGCGGTGGCGGATGTGGGCCCGGCGGATGCCGACGTGAACCCCGTCTCGGCCGATCTGGCCTGGCGCAACGGGGTCTGGGTGGCGAACGGGAACCTTGTGGTCCGGCATCTGGGCATCCCCACGGTGACGGTGCCGATGGGGGTGATGGAGGATAACGGCATGCCGGCGGGGCTGACCTTTGCCGGGCGGGGCTGGGACGATGCGCGGCTCCTGGCGCTGGCCGCGGCCTTTGAAGGCCTGGGCGTGGCAGAGGGCGGCTGGCGGCAGGCACCGCCGCGCACGCCGGAGTTGCCGCAGACGATGGCGGGACCGGGCGGGGGTCTGACGCTGGCCGTGCAGGCCGGGGCGGTTGCGGGTGAAGCGCGGCGGCTGGCTATCGGCGGGACGGGGCAGGGCGTGCGGGTCAGCGTGAACGGCCGCGAGGTTGCGGCTCACGCGGCGGCCGGTGGCTTTGCCGCAGCGCCGATGGTGCCGGTCAACCGCCACCGCCACAGCGAACACCAGCCGCCCTGGGGCGATATCGTCATCGCCACCGCCGGGGCCGAGGCGGCAATGGCCGAAGTCCCGGCGGCAGAGGCGTGAGGGTCCCGCCCGCTCAGCCCGGGTCGGTGTCGCTGTCGAGGTTGAGCCAGGCGCATTCGGGCGCGGTCAGGGTGACGTTCAGCGCGGACAGGGTCGAGGCGAGTTCGCCGGGGCTGCGCGGCCCGATCAGCGCGAAGGAGGGGAAGGGCTGCGCCAGCACCCAGGCCGCCGCGACGGCATTGGCGGCAACGCCGCGGCGGGCGGCCAGCACCTCGGCCCGGCGGCGGCGTTCGGCGTTGCGCGCGCTGCCATAGCAGGTTTCGGGCGCGGTATCGGCGGGCAGGCGGTTGCGCAGCGGCTCGGGCAGGAAATAGCCGCGCGCCTGCGACGACCAGCTCAGATGCACGGTCTGCGTCCGGGCAAGGAAGGCCAGCGTCGCGGGGTCGTTCGCGGTCAGGCAGCCCGGCCAGATCGGGCGTTCCATCACGGCAAGCGACAGGTTGTTGTTGAGGATCTGCGGGGCCAGCTGCCCCTTGGCGCGGGCCCTGTCCTGCGCCGCGCCAAGGCGCGCGGTCGTCCAGTTCGACCCGCCCCAGATGCCGACGCGGCCGGCCTTGTGCAGCCCGTCGAAAAGGTCGACGAATTCGTCGACCGGCACATCGGGATTGTCGCGGTGCATGATGTAGATCGGCGCGCGGTCAAGCCCGAGCCGGTCGAGCGAGATGTCGAGCTGGGTCGCGATGGCGCGGGGGGTGCAATAGGGCGTGTGGGCGCCCTTGACGATCACCACCGTTTCACCGGCGACGCCACGGGATTTCAGCCACTGGCCCAGCACCTCTTCATGCAGGCCGCCGCCATAGATGAAGGCGGTGTCGAAGGCATTGCCGCCCGCCTCCATCCAGGCGTCCCAGATGATCGCGCCTTCGGCCGGGGTGTTTCGGTTGTCGCAGCCGATGACAAGGCGCGACACCGACCGCGCCACGCCGGGAATCGCCGCGCGGGGGACCTGCGGCAGGCCGCGGGGCAGCGTGCCGGGCAGGCGGCGCACGACGCCCGGCCGTTCGGCAAAGGTGGCATAGCCGACCTCGGCCCGCCAGGCGTCAAGCGTGGCGGCGGTGGCGATGCTTTCGGCATGGGAGACGGCGGGAAAGGGCGGCTCGGTCAGGCCCGCGGCGATGGCGCGGCTGGCAAGGTCGGCCTCGTGGGCGAAGAGCTGCCAGGGGTGGCGGATCACCTCTTCGGTGGTTTGGCCGGCGGCGGTGATGCGGATGGTGCTGTCCGATGGGCCGGCGTTGCGGCCCGGCACCCAGGGGTTGAGAAGCAGGATCGAGCCCGCGCTGCCGTCGATGCGCAACTGGTTGTCCATCTGGCGCACCGTGGCGCAGGCGACCTCGGCCGTGATGCCCGAGGGGAAGGTCATCGTGGCATAGCTCACCTCGTCCACCCCGGTCTTGCCCAGGCGGCCGGTGGCCCTGATCCGGTCGGGCCGCTGGAAGGGCAGGCCCGCGGCGATGCCGGCGACAAGGGCCGCGCCGGTGACGGGATACCCGCCGACATCGAGGATCCCCCCGCCCGCCAGCGCGAAGTCGTGGACGCGCGAATCGGGCCAGGCGCGGGCGTCGAAGCCGAAGGTGGCATGGATATGCTCGACCGTGCCGATGGTGCCGGCACGGATCAGTTCGGCCAGCCGCGCGATCTGGGGATGGCAGCGGTACATGAAGGCTTCCATGAAGAAGACGCCCTCCTGCCGGGCGGCTTCGACCAGGACGGTCACCTCGGCCTCGTTCAGGCCGGCGGGCTTTTCGACCAGCACCGCCTTGCCGGCGCGGATCGCCATCAGCGCCTGTTCGGCATGAAAGGGGTGCGGCGTGCCGATATAGACCGCCTGCACCGCAGGGTCGGCGACCAGCGCCTCGTAGCTGGCATAGCGTTTGTCCTGCGCGACGGCGTGGCGGTCGCCAAAGGCCGCGCGGCGGGCGGCATCGCGGCTCGCGATGGCGACAAGACGGCCGGTATCGGTCTGGGCAAGGCCCGCGGCAAAGTTTTCGGCGATAGTGCCGGGGCCGATGATGCCCCAGGAAACGGTGGTCATGGTTCAGGTCCTGATCTGCGGGAAGAAAGGTATCGGGTGGCGGGGTCGCATCGCGGTCAGCGCCCCGTCAGGCGGTTGCCGAGGCGCGCGAGCCGCGAGGGCGGGATGCCGAGCCGCGCCTCGCGCCGGTCGGCGCTGCGCAGGAGCGCATACATGCCGCGCACGCCGAGCCAGCGCAGCGGCTCGGGCTCCCAGGCGCGGGGGCGGCGGTTGACCCAGGGCAGCGCGGTGAGGTCGGTCCGGCGGCCAAGGGCGAGGTCGGCCAGCGTCCGCCCCGCGAGGTTCGAGGTCGAAACGCCGACGCCGACATAGCCGCCGGCCCAGCCGAGCCCGGTGGCGGGGTCGAAACCCACGGTCGCGCACCAGTCGCGCGGCACGCCGAGCACGCCGCACCAGGCATGGTCGATGCCAAAGGGCGCGGCGGCTGGGAAATGCCGCGCGAGCACGGCCGTGAGGCGGCGGACCGTGGCGTGATCGGGCGCCCCGTCGCGGTCGGTGCGCGACCCGAAGCGATAGGGCACGCCGCGCCCGCCCACGGCGATGCGCCCGTCCGCCGTGCGCTGGCAGTAGCAATAGGCATTGGCGAAATCGCCGAGGATTTCGGCCCCCTGCCAGCCGATCCGGTCCCAGACCTCGGGCGGCAGGGGGGTGTGACGATCTGGGCCGAATTCAGCGGCAGCCATTCGCGGCGCGCGCCGGGCAGGGTCGCGGTATAGCCTTCGGTCGCGCGCAGGATCACCGGCGCACGCAGCCGCCCCGCGGCAGTGGTGACAAGGCCCGGCGCGATGGCGGTGACCGCGCTGCCTTCGTGGATCGTGACGCCCAGCCGTTCGACAGCCAGGGCCAGGCCGCGGACGAGCTTCGCCGGCTGGATGCGCGCGACGCCGCGCACGACCATGGCACCCAGCACGCCCGGAATGTCGACCCGGGCCCGCGCCTCGGGGCCGGTGATGGCAAAGACGCGGTCATCCTCTCCCCAGGCGCGGCGATGGGCGACCTCGGCTGTCAGGCGCGCCATCTGGGCGCGGTTGGTTGCGACCATCAGTTCGTCGGTGGGGTGGATGTCGGCGTCGATCCCTTCGGCCGCGGCGACGCGGATCACCTCGTCCACGGTGCCCTTCATCGCTTCAACCATGGCAAGCACGGCATCGCGCCCGCGGTCGCGGGCATAGCGGTCGTGGTTCCAGGCAAAGCCGCCGGTCAGCCAGCCGCCGTTGCGCCCCGAGGCCCCAAAGCCCGCGAATTCCTTTTCCAGGATCGTCACGCGCAGGTCGGGGCGGGCGGCCTTGAGGTAGAAGGCGGTCCAGAGCCCGGTATAGCCCGCGCCGACGATGGCGACATCGGCCTCGGCTTCGCCCATGAGCGGGGGGCGACGGTCCTGCGGGAGACCGGTCTGGGCATACCAGAAGCTGACCTCGCCCAGACGGGTCACGGCATGTCCCCGGCGGCGGTGTAGCGGTGGAAGACGAAGGCTGCCTTGTGGCCGTCGGGGTCGCGGACATAGGCGGCATAAAAGCCGGGACCATACTGGGGGCGCGGGCCGGGGCGGCCGTCGTCGCTGCCGCCATGGGCCAGCGCGAGCGCGTGGAGCGCGCGCACATGGGCGGCGTCGCGGGCGGGAAAGGCCAGCGTCAGGCCGTTGCCGGGGCTGGCGGGCCGGCCGTCGAAGGGCGGGCAGAGGTAGAAGCCGAAGCCCGTGTCATAATCCCGGCCCCAGCCGGCCCAGCCCGGATCAAGACCGGGCACAGGTTCGTGTCCGAGGCTGTCCATCAGCGGCCCCCAGAAGGCGGTGGCCCGCGCGATGTCGTCAGTGCCGAGCGTGGTGTAAAGAAGCATCGGGTGTCCTGTCATGACGCGGGGCGGAGCGGGACGGCGGTCCGGGCAGGTGGCACATGCCCGGTCATTCCGTCGCTCTGCCGGGGGGGCATCCCGGGCAGGGTGGCGATCGCCGCCGCCGCGCGCCCGGCCGAGGTGACGGCGCCTTCGAACCAGCCCTGATCCGCGCCGGGGGCGATGTCGGATCCTGCAAAGGCGACCCGGCCGAAGGGCCCCCAGCCTGCAGGATCGTAGAGCGGTTCGTCCAGCGCCGGCGGGGTGACCCAGGTCCCGGCTGAAAAGGGATCGGAAAGCCAGTCGTGCCAGTCGGCCGAGAGGACGTCACCCCCCGGAAAGGCCTGTGCCACGGCCATGCGGACCCCGTCGCCGGCGGGGCCGGGCAGGTCACCGGCGAGCGCGAAGGCGACGATCAGCGTGCTGCCGTCGGGCCTGAGGTGATCGGCCAAGAGAAAGCGCAGCCCATGCGCCTGGCCGGTCACGAGCTGGCCGGGGGCAACGCCGCGCGCGCGGATGACAATCTTGACCGCCCGGCCGGCATGGCCCGTCGCGCGGACGCGGGCCGGACCCGGCGGAAGGGGGGGGTCGAAGGCGACCTGTGACAGGGCATTAACGGGCAGGGCCACCACGGCCGCGCCCGCGCCAAGTTCGCGCCCCGAGGCGAGACGGAGGCGGACCCCGTCGGGGCCGGCCGTCAGGCGCCGTGCCGGATCGGACAGGACGATGCCCGCCCCGCTTGCGCGGGCGGCACCCTCTGCCAGCCTCTGCGCGCCGCCTGCGAAGGTGAAGCCAAGCTCGTCAAGCTTCGGTCCCCAGCCGCTGGCCAGTTTCGGGCCCATGAGCTGGCCCAGGCGCGCGGCATCGGGTGCGGCGGCGCCGGAGATCGACCACCATGCCATGATCTCGCGCCGGGCCGATGGCGGGACGGCGCGTCGGTCGAGGTAGTCGGCCAGCGTGAGGCCGAGGAGGGCCGGGTCCCCGGCTGCGGCATCGGCCTGCCAGCGGCGCATCGCGGCGTCGTGGGCATCGGCTTCGTGCGGGTGGCAGGGCGTGTCGTGCACGCCGCCGTCGCGCAGGAACCGTCGCGCCGAAAGCGGCGGGCGCGGGACAAGCGCGATGCCAAGCCGGGCGGCCAGGGCCTGCACCTGCCCTTGCCCGGCATGGGCCCAGCTGCCGCCAAGGTCCGCGGCAGGCCCTGTCCCGTCCGCAAGCCGCACCGAAAGGGCGCGGCCGCCAAGGCGGGGCCGGGCTTCGACGATGGTCGATCCGATCCCCCGGTCGGCCAGGAAAAGCGCGGTCGCGGTCCCGGCGAGCCCGCCACCGAGGATGAGGACATCGCCCATCTAGAGATACCAGTCGTATTCGCGCGGCAGGACTTCGGCCATGAAGGCGTCGAATTCGCTGCGCTTGATCGCGGCATAGGCGGCGGGATAGCGCGGGCCGAAATACTCGGCCATCAGGTCCGAGCCTTCGAGCCGGTCGAGCGCGGTCCAGAGCCGGAGCGGCATGGCGGGGTCGGCCGTCTCTCCGGCATTGCCGGTGGAGGGCGGGGTGGGCGCAAGACGATGGGCCAGCCCGTGGTGGAAGCCTGCAAGCACCGCGGCCATGACGAGATAGGGGTTGGCCTCGGCGCCGGCGATGCGGTGTTCGATCCGCCGCGCCGCGCCGCCCCCCATCGGCACCCGGAACGAGACGGAGCGGTTGTTGAAGCCCCAGGAGGTGTTGACGGGCACGAACTGGTCGGGGGCAAAGCGGCGATAGGCGTTGATGTCGGGCGCGAAGAAGGCCATCGCGTCATGGGTCGTGGCCTGGAGCCCGGCGATGGCATGGCCGAGCAGCCGATCGCCGTCGGGGCGGGTCTCGTCAAAGAGGTTGCGCCCCTCGGCATCGGTCAGCGAGGCATGGACATGCAGGCCCGAGCCGGACTGGCCGGCGAAGGGTTTGGACATGAAGGTGGCATCGAGCCCGTGCCGCGCGGCCACGCCCTTGACGATGCGCCGCAAAAGAAGCGCGTGGTCGCAGGCCAGCACGGGGTCGTCGACATGGGCGAGGTTCACCTCGAACTGCGCGCCGCCATATTCGGCGGTGGCCGCGCCGGCCGGAACGCCCTGGGCGGCGCAGGCGGCGTCGATCTCGGCCAGGATGTCGGCCCATTCGTCGAGCTTGTCGAAGGCGAGCACGCGGGGCGCGTCGGGCGCACGGCCGGAGCGGACAGGGCGCGCCGGGGCGATACGACCCTGCGGATCGCGGGCGGGATCGACGAGATAGAATTCGAGCTCGTTGGCAACGACCGGGCGGACCCCCAGCGCGGTCAGCCGCGCCACGACCCCGGCCAGGATGGCGCGGGGGTCGAACCACCAGTGCGGCGCGTCGGGCGGCGGGGCGGGCGCGATCATCACCTGCGCGGTCGGCCGCGCGGCCCAGGGCACCGGGACCAGCGTCCCGGGCAGGGGAAAGCTGGTCGCGTCGGGGTCGCCGTCGGAAAAGCCGATGCCGTTCACGTCCCAGCAGGCGCCCAGCGCATCGAGCGTGGTGATCCCGGCGCAGAAGGCCACGCCCGAGGACCAGAGCTTGGCCGCGTCGCGGACCGGCACCCGCTTGCCGATGGGCGTGCCGCAGAGGTCGAAGAGCAGGGCATCGACGAACTGCGTCCCGGGATGGCGGTCGAGATAGCGGGCTAGTTCGGGCGGTTGCGTCATGCGGTCGGCGGTCCCCTGTGGCGGGCAGCCCCCATCCCCGGGCAAGGGGGCCGGGACAGGGGTCTGCGGCGCGCAGCCTAGCCTGCCGTCCCGCCTCTGCCTAGGCCGTCCGGCGCGGGCGGCCCCGCCCTCAGGTGGGCATGACCCAGAGGCTTGCGGGCGGCAGGTTCAGGGTGACGGTGTCGCCGGGCGCGACCGCTTCGGCCAGGTCGGGGGCGAGCGCGGCCTCGATGCGCGTCTCGCCGAGGGCGAGCGTGAGGCGCGTCAGCGTGCCAAGGTAGAGCCGCCCTGTCACCACCGCCTCGACCGTGTTGAGAGGGGCGGGGCCGAGGCGCACCGTTTCGGGCCGGAAGGTGAGCAGGCCGGGACCTGAAGGAAAACCGGCGGGCAGGGTCAGCCGGCCGAGCGGGCCGTCGAAGACGCCATCGGTCACGATGCCGGGAAGGATGTTGCGCCCGCCAAAGAAGGCCGCCACGCCGGCATCGGCGGGCCGGCGGTAGAAGGCCTCGGGCCGGTCATACTGGCGAAGCTGCCCGCCGATCAGAAGCGCGATCCGGTCGGCGATGGCGACGGCTTCCTCCTGGTCGTGGGTGACAAAGACCGTGGTGATCCCGAGGTCCTTCTGCACCATGCGGATGAGGTCGCGCATCTCGCCGCGCAGATGGGCGTCAAGATTGGCGAGCGGTTCGTCAAGCAGGAGCACCTTCGGCTCCACGACCAGCGCCCGGGCGAGCGCGGCGCGCCCCTGCTGGCCGCCCGAAAGTTCGGACGGGCGGCGGCGGCCAAGGCCCGGCAGGCGGACGAGGTCGAGCATCGCGTCCACGCGGGCCGCGGTTTCGGCCGCGGGCAGGCCGCGCATCCGCAGGCCGAAGCCCACATTCTCGGCCAGGGTCATGTGGGGAAAGAGCAGCGCGTTCTGGAAGACCATGACGGCGCCCCGCGTCTCGGCCCGGTCAGAGAGGACCGAGCGGCCATCGAAGGCGATGTCGCCGGTATCGGGGGAAAGAAGGCCGGCCACGAGTTTCAGGACCGTGGTCTTGCCGCAGCCCGAGGGGCCGAGAAGCGCGGTCAGCCCGCCCCCCGGCAGGTCGAGCGTGAGCCGGTCGAGCGCGGGCCGGGCGGCGCCCGGATAGGTCAGGCCGAGCGCGGAGAGGGTGAGGCGCGTCACGTCGGGCCAAGACCCCGCAGGTCGGGGTGGCGGCCCGACAGGAACCGCGCGGTGAGCAGGAGAACGAGAAGGCCGGGCAGCACCGAGACGAGCCCGATGGCCGAGGCGATGTCGTCCCGCCCCGCGCCGGCATAGGCATAGAGGATGAGCGGCAGCGTCACGACCCGCCCGCCGCCGATCATCAGCGTCAGGACATACTGGCTTGAGGACACGAGGAAGGCAAAGAGCGCGCCCGTGACAAGGCCGGGCAGGATCGCAGGCAGGGTGACATGGCGGAAGACCTGGAAGGGCGTGGCGCCAAGGCAGCGGGCCTGCGCCTCGTGGCCGGGGTCATGGTTGGCAAAGACCGCGGCCATGACGAGCGTCATGTAGGGCAGCGTGGGCACGAGGTGGACAAGGACGACGCCGGCCAGCGTGTTGGTCAGTCCCAGCCTCAGGAACACGGCATGCAGGCCAAGCGCGACGGCGATCCCCGGCACGATCAGCGGGGCGAGGATCATCGTCTCGACCACCGCCTTGCCGCGGAAGCGGTAGAGGCCGAGCGCGCGGCCCGCCGGCACGCCGGCCAGGACCGCCAGCAGCGTGGCCAGCGCGGCGACAAGGAGAGTGACGCCCAGGCTTTCGATCACGCCCGAACCGGGCAAGAGGACATGCGCCCAGGCGGCGAGCGTCCAGTCCGCGGGCAGGAGGTCGGGAAAGCGCCAGCCGCGGGCAAGGGACCAGACGACGAGCGGCAGGAGCGGCAGCACGAGCCACAGGACGAGAAGCGCGCCCGAGAGCGCGACCAGCGCGCGGGAGAGCCGCGGGGACCCGGTCATGGCCGCATCCGCCGGCGCGAAAGCCCGAGCCAGACCCGGATCAGCAGCGCCGAGACCAGGGCGATGACCACGGCCATGGCAATCGCCTCGGGCCGGGCGGAAAGGTCGACATCGGTATAGGTCCGGTAGGCCAGCACCGGCAGCGCCTGCGGATGGCTGGCGCCAAGAAGGAGCGGCACCTCATAGGCGCCGAAGGTGAAGGCCAGGACGATCACGCCCGCGGCCAGCACGCCCGGCAGGATGAGCGGCAGCAGCACATGCCGGAATGCCTGCCAGCGCGAGGCCCCGAGCGATCGGGCGACGCTTTCGTAATCCGTCCCCATCGCCTGCATCTGGGCCAGCACGATCAGGCCGATGAAGGGCACCTCCTTCCAGACATAGTGCAGGATGATGCCGATGGCGCGGGGGTCGAAGACCAGCGCGGGGAAATCCCCCGGCCCCGCGATCAGGCCGATCCGGAAGGCCATCCGGGCGAAGAATCCCGACTGGGAGAAGAGATAGAGGATCCCGATCGCCCCCACGACATGGGGCACCGTGAGGTTGAGCTGGAAGAGAAAACCGATCACCCCCCGGCCCGCGAAGCGCTGCCGCAGCAGGAGTGCCGCGGCGACGGCGATCACCGTCGCGATCAGGGTCGAGGTGACGGCGATGTGGAGCGTGAGCGCGAAGGACCGCAGAAAGGCGGGGTCGGCCAGCACGGCGCGATAGGCATCGAGGTTCGGCGCGGTCAGGCCGATCACCGGCATCCAGTTGAACGACCGCAGAAGCGCCACCGCGAGCCCGCCGAAGAAGACAAGCACGATGATTGTCATCGCCGGGGCGAGAAGAAGCGCGATGCGCAGGCGGTCGGACACGGGCGGGCTGCGCTGTCGTCAGCCGGGCACGGGCCGGGGCTGCGGCCGGCCGGGGCGTGCAGGGTCAGTTGCCGACATTGGCCTGCCAGCCCTGTTCGATGGCGGAAATCCAGTCTGCCTGCAGTTCGGGCAGGGCGGCCTGCGCAAGCTCGGCGGCCGGGACGACCGAAGGATGGGCGGGCAGCGCGGCAAAGGCGTCGCGCAGCGCGGGCGGGGCGCGGTCGACCGTGATCGCGGGGCTGGTGCCCCAGACCTCGGGTCGGGCCTTTTCAAGCTGCGCCTCGGCCGACAGGAGCAGGTTCTGCACCACCATCGCCGCCGCCTTGTTGGGCGAATTGAAGGGGATGACGGTGTAATTCGTGTTCCCGATCGTGCCGTCCGTCAGGCCGAAGCTGCGCACCGTGTCGGGATAAAGGCCGGCATCGACCGCGATGCCGAATTGCGCGGGATCGTAGTTGAAGGTGAAATCGACCTCTCCATTGGCAAACAGCGTGTTGAGCTGGGTGACCGAGACCGGATAGGTCACGCCCTCGCGCCAGAGAAAGGGCTCGATCCCGTTGAGAATGTCCCAGGTCGCGGCGGCGGCAGCGTCGAAACGCGCCTGGTCGAAATCACCCAGCAGGTTTTCGACCCCGCCGGCGGCATGGTAGAAGACATGCCGGACAAAGGCCGAGCCGTTGAAATCGGGCGGGGCGGGATAGGTGAAGCGGCCCGGATTGGCCCTGATCCAGTCGAGCAGCGCCGGCATCGACCGGGGCGGTTCGGGGACCTTCGCGCTGTCATGGGCCAGCGCGAACTGCGCGCGCGACCAGGGCACCTCGCAGCCGTCGACCGGGACGCCGAAATCATAGGCGATGGCGGGGTCCGACCAGTCGACAAGCGCGGCATTGGGCAGCGTCGCGGTATAGCCGCAGAAGGCGAGGCCCGCCTGCTTCATGGTGCGGAAATTCTCGCCGTTGATCCAGATGAGGTCGACCGAGCCGGCATCGGTATTCCCGGCCTCCTTTTCGCCAAGGACGATGTTGACCGCCTCGACCGTGTCGGCGATGGGGATGCGGTTCAGCGTGATGCCGTAGTCGCGGGCAAGGATGCCGCCGATCCGGTCGCTGACATAGGCGTTGATGCTGTCGGCGCCGCCCCACATGAACCAGTTGACCTCGCCGCCGCGGGCCATGTCGGTGATGCTCTGCCAGTCCTGCCCGATCAGTGCCGCGCCATCGGCCGTGTCGGCGCGGGCCGGCAGGGCCGTGGTCGCGGCCAGCAGGCCCGCCAATACCGCTTGTTTCATCCCCGTCGTTCCCCTTCTGCGCATCCCGGCCTCCGGAGTGCAGAAGATACCCTGCGTGGCGGGAAAGACCATGGCATTCGCGCACTTGTGTCCGCGACCGTATCGCGGGCCTTGCGTCATGCCGCCGTCGCGGTTCCTGTGGCATGGCACGGGCCCGTGGACCTGGCCCCGGGAAACATGCGGAAGGGACGGGATGCCGCCGATGCCTGCCATGCGCCGCGGTCGCAGACCGGGGAAGGGTCGCCCATGCGGCTGAATCCGGCACGGCGCGGCCATGTCGTGGCGGCTCTGGGGACGGCGCAGACCATCGCCTGGGGGTCAAGCTACTATCTCCCGGCGGTGCTCGCCCCGCCGATGGCGGCGGCGATGGGTCTTGCCCCGGTCTGGGTCTTTGCC
>JBEIDZ010000029.1:0-13240 GCA_040383215.1 Paracoccaceae bacterium
ACGAGATGATCGCGCTGCACATGACCAGCCCCGACGCGGTCGAAAAGCTCGTGCTCGGGATGCCCAAGCTGGGGACGACCAAGGCCGCCGCCGAGCCGCCGAAGGACGGCGAGATCAGCCTGAACGCCGAACAGCGCCAGGCCGCCGATCTCCTTGGCGTGCCGCACGACAAGTTCCTCGACACCCTCAAGGCCGAACAGAAGGAGGCCCGCTGATGCCGCTGACCGCTGACCGCAACACCCAGACCTGGCTTGGCGACCGCCGGTCCGGTCCCGTGGGCGCCTCGTCCCGCATCTTTGCGGGCGCGCTCATCATGCGCAACGCCGCAGGCTTTCTGATCCGCGGCGCCGTGGCGACCGGCTCGACCGGCGTCGGCATCGCCGAAGAGCCCGCCGACAACACGTCGGGCGCGAACGGGGCGATCAACGTCACTTACCGCACCGGGATCGTCGCGCGGTTCCGCAACTCGACCGCGGCCGACCTGATCGCCCAAGCCGATGTCGGCGCCATCGCCTGGATCGCCGACGACGACCAGGTCGCCAAGACCAACGGCTCCACCACCCGGTCCCGTGCCGGGATCATCGAGGCGGTCGATTCCCAGGGCGTCTGGGTCCGGCTCGACGAAGCCATCACCGACGCCTCGTAAGGAGAGCCCGCAATGATCATCAGCCAACCGAACCTCGACGCGCTGCGCGTCGGCTTCAAGACCGAATTCCAGCGCGGCCTCGGCATGGCGCCGCTCCTGCGCGACCGGGTTGCCATGACCGTGCGCTCGACCAACTTCGAGAGCCGCTACGGCTGGCTGCGCAAGATGCCGGGCATGCGCGAGTGGATCGGCCCGCGCGTGGTCGACAACGTGGCCGAAGCCTCCTACTCGATTGCCAACCGGCATTTCGAGAAGACCGTCTCGGTCGACCGCAACGACATCGAGGACGACAACCTCGGCCAGTATGCGCCGATGTTTGCCGAGCTCGGCGAGCTTGCCGCGGCCCTGCCCGAACAGCTGGTCTGGGCGCTGCTTAACGCCGGCTTCTCGACCAACTGCTGGGACGGGCAGTTCTTCTTCGATACCGATCACCCGATCCTGGACGCCAACGGGGCCGAGACGACCTTTGCCAATACCGATGGTGGCTCGGGAACGCCCTGGTTCCTGCTTGCCACGAACCGGTCGGTCAAGCCGATCATCTATCAGGAACGCAAGCCGGTCGAGTTCGTCACGAAGGATCGCCCTGAAGACGACAACGTCTTCAGCGATCGGATGTTCTTCTACGGCGCCGACCTGCGTTGCAACGTCGGCTACGGTTTCCCGCAGATGGCCTGGGGCTCGCGTCAGACGCTGAGCGGCGCGAACTATGCCATCGCTCGGGCGGCGATCCAGAACATGAAGGGCGACGGCGGGCGGCCGCTTGGTCTCGTGCCTAACCTTCTGGTCGTGCCGCCGTCGCTGGAGAGCGCGGGCCGGCAAATCCTGAACAGCGAGTACGGCACCGGCGGGATCACGAACGAATGGAAAGGCACGGCCGAACTGCTCGTCGTGCCCTGGCTGGCCTGACGGCGGCCGTCGGTTGATCAGCGGGGCGGTCCGTCCGCCCCGTCACTGAACCGACGGTGCCGGCCCGCCTTGCCGGATCAAAGGAGTTACAGAGACGATGACCAGCGAACAGAAGACCGCGACCAGCGAACAGCAGACCGCCAAGCCCAAAAACCGGCCGCCTGCCGTCGTTACCGTCGTGGCCAAGCAGGCCTCGCGCTGGCGGATCGGCCGTCAGTTCGGGCCGGTGCCCGTCGACATTCCCGCCGCCGAGCTGAGCGAGGACGACCTCGCCCGTCTGCATGCGGACCCCCTTCTCGTCGTCACGGCGGGCTCCGACGCCTGACGCGGGAGTGCGACCCCGGGGCAAACCGGGGCGCGTGCAGTCCTCCCGGCGCCGTGCCGGGCCCGCCGGGAGGACCGCTTTCAATCCGGCTTGAAGCGAGCGTGAAACATGCCCTACGCGACCCTTTCCCAGCTGACGGCCCGCTATGGCGAGCGGGTGCTGGTCGCGCTCACCGACCGGGGCGACATCCCGACGCATCTGGTGTCCGAGGCGGTCGTCGACCGCGCGCTGGCCGATACCGATGCGCTGATCGACGGCTATCTGATGGCGCGCTACGTGCTGCCGATCGTCGGCACCGTGCCGCCGCTCCTGGCCGACCTCGCCCAGGCCATCGCGATCTACAAGCTGCACGTCCAGCAGGCCGACCCCAAGATCGAAGCCGACTACAAGGACGCGCTGCGCATGCTGCAGCAGATTGCCGCCGGCACGATGCGGCTGCCGGTCGCCGGGATCGAGCCGCCGACCCAGGGCGGGTCGGGCGCGGTGGTGACCGACCGTGACAGACCCTTCTCGGCCGACACGATGCAGGGCTTCATCTGATGTTCGTCGAAGCCGTCAAAGCCCGCCTGTCCGATGCCGTGCCGGCGCTGCGCACGGTCGAAGGCGCGGCAAACCTGGCCGCGCTGATGGCGTCGAACGGGCTCCCGCAGCAGACGCCGGCGGCGCATGTCGTCACGCTTGGCATCCAGGGCGGCGACGAGGAGGCGGCGGCTGGCGCTTTCGTTCAGTCGGTGACCGAGGTGGTCGGGGTCATCGTGACCTGGCGGATGGTCGTCCAGACCGACCGCGCGGTGGCCGACGTCGAGACACTGATCGACGAGATCACGCAGGCCGTGGCCGGCTGGGAGCCCGAGGGCGCGATGGCGCCCTTCCGGCTGCTGCGCGGCCAGCTCGTGACCATGAACAAGGGGACGCTGGTCTACCAGCTCGACTTCGCGATCCCCAACCAGCTGAGGATTTTCGGATGAAGAAAGCCGCCGCCGAGACCGCAGGGTTGAAGACCCCGCCGCCGCTGCCTGCAGAGGGCGGCAGCTACACCCGCAACCCCGACGGCTCGCTTTCCCGCGACAGCGCCGGCAGCCCGGCCGCCGAACCCCCCGCAGAGGAGGCATAGATGCCCGTCACCACCCAGCGCTGGAACACGAAAATCCTGCTTGCCAAGATCGAGACGGCCTACGGCACCGACAGCGTGCCGGTGCCCGCCACGGACGCGATCTTTGCCCGCGACGTCGAACTGACCCCGATGGAAGGCAGCGACCTCGCGCGCGAGCTCGAGCAGCCCTTCATGGGCCACAACGTCACAATTGCAGCCGATCTGCACATGCGGCTCAGCTTCCGCGTCGAATTTGCGCCGTCCGGAACCGCCGGGACCGCCCCGCGCTGGGGGGCGCTGCTGCGCGCCTGCGGCTGCGCGCAGGTCGTCTCGACCGGCGTCTCGGTCACCTACAACCCGGTGTCCGACGCGCATGAAAGCGTCACCTTCTATCTCTGGATCGGGGGCACGCGGTATGTCGTGCGCGGCGCGCGGGGCAATGCGCGGATCGAACTGGCCGCAAGCGGCATCCCCTACATCGTCTTCGACTTCTGGGGGCTGTTCTCGCAGCCGACCGATGTCACGCGGGTGACGCCGTCGCTGTCCGGATGGCCGCTGGTCCAGGCCGTGTCGGACACCAACACGCCGACCTTCACCATCGGCGGCGCGGACTTCATCCTGCGCAACCTGAACTTCGACCTCGGCAATGCGGTCGAGCCGCGGATGCTGATCAACAGCGAGGAAATGTGGATCACCGCCAAGGCCGAGACGGTCGAATGGCAGATGGAAGCGGTGCCGCTCGCGACCTGGAACCCCTACGCCCTTTCGGCCGCGCGGACCACCGTCGCGGCGGTCGTCGCGCATGGGGTCGGCGCGGGGCGGATCGCCACGCTCACCCTGCCGCGGCTCGAGGTGCAGCGGCCGCAGGTGACCGGCGCGCAGAACGTCAAGGAATGGTCGCTGCGCGGCAATCCGATCCCGAACGCCGGCAACGACCAGTGGACGCTTGTCCTGACCTGATTTGACCCACCCGACCCGGAGCAGCCCATGTTCAACATCAACAAGACCCCCACCTTCACCGTCCAGGTGCCGATTGTCATCGACGGGATCGACGAGCCGATGAGCCTGCGCGCCACCTTCCGCGCTGTCTCGGACGACGAGCTGCTCGCGGCCGAGTCCAGGTCGATCGAGGGGTTCAAGGCCTTCCTGCGGCGCATCACCGTGCAGCTGGATGATCTCGAAGATGACGAGGGCAAGCCGGTCGCCTTCACGCCGGAGCTTTTCGAGAAGCTGCTCGGGCAGGCCCATGTCCGCGTGGCGCTGCAGGCCGCCTTCTGGAAGGCGATGCTCAAGGCCCGCGTGGGAAACTGAAATGGGCAGGGGGCGCCTGGGTCCGTGGCGAACTCCTTGCCCGCGATGACGACGACGATGCGCTGGCCGATGCGCTGGACGATGCGCGCCGCTGGGGGATCGAGCTTCGATCCGAGGATATTGCCCCCAAGGAACGCGAGGGCATCTGGGAGGAGAACCTGGCCGCCGTCACGGCATTCCTGGCCGTCTCGACACAGTGGCGGATGGTTTCGGGGGCGGCGGGCATGATGGTGACGGGCCTTGATTATGCCGGCGCGCGGGCCGGCCTCGAGGCCGTGGGGATGGTGGTGACGCCCCGGCTCTGGGGCGATCTTCAGGCGATCGAGGCGGGCGCGCTCGCCGAGTTGAACAGGCAGAGACGATGACGTTCAGGGTCAGCCTTCTGTTCCAGGCGGATGCCAAGGCCGCCAAGGCCGAGGTGGAGAGCCTTGCCACGTCCGCCCGCAAGGTCGGCGATGCCGCGCAGGACATGGGCCGCAAGTCCGCCGATGCCGCGCGCGGCGTCAGCGGGCTGTCGGGCGCGGCCGACGGCGCCGAGGCGCAACTGCGCGGCATGGCCGCGGCGCAGGACGCGGCGGCCGCATCGCAGGTGAAACTGGGGCGCAGCACGACGATGTCTGCCGCAGCGACCGGTCAACTTGTCGCGCAGTTCAACGATATCGGGATGATGCTGGCGGCGGGGCAGAACCCCTTGCAACTCGCGATCCAGCAGGGCACGCAGATCACCCAGGTGATCGGCCCGATGGGCGCCGCCGGCGCGGCGCGCGCGCTGGGCGCGGCCTTTGTGGGCATGCTTTCGCCGATCAACCTGATCGTGGCCGGCTCCATCGCCGCCGGCGCCGCGATGGTCAAGTGGCTGACCTCGTCGAACGAAGAGGCCATCACGCTTCAGGAGCGTATTGACGATCTGAGCGCTGCCGTCGCCGCCTACCGCGATGCGTCGGCGCTGGCGGCTGCAAGCACCGACGATCTTGTCGCGCGCTTCGGCGGCGCGGCTGGCAAGGCCGCAGAGGTCGCGACGATCCTTCAATCGTGGGCTCAAGTGGACGCGGTGCGCGCGCTCGATGGGGCTGTCATTGACCTGACGCAGACATTTGGTGGCCTGACTGACCAAATCGTCTACTTCGGCAGGGGCGGCTTTGGCGGCCAGATGCTTGAGATACAGGCGACGTTTCTCGCGCTGATGGACACACTGGATTTGACGGCTGCGCAGGCATGGGCTGTCACTGATGCATTGCGAAACATGGCCGAAGCGCCTGATGTCGACGCGCAGGTAGAGGCGGCGATTGCACTCAACGCCGCCTTCATCGATGCTTTTGGTTCGATCAAGAATATTCCGCCGGAGCTTGCCGGCGTGGCCCGTCAGGCCGGGATGATCGCGCTGCAGGCCGCCGAAATGGAAGCCGGGATGGATGCCGCGACCGACAGCGCCGGGCGTCTGTCGGGCGCCCTGCGGACTGTTGCCGACTACGCCATCGACGCGCAGACGGCGATTGCGACCCTCGCGGGGATCGAGCCCGACGCGGGCTGGCTGAGCGGCGCGATCTACAACGCATCGGCACTGGCCGGTCAGCTCTGGAACGCCGTCTCGGCGATGCAGGCCTATCGTTCGGACGCCGTCGGACCGCTGCCGATGGGGGGGCCCGGCACGTTTCCGGCGGCGGGCCTGGCCGCCGATGCCGCGCCGCCGGGCCGGCCCGAGGCGCGTCCGACCGATATCGACTTCGGCTATGTCCCGCCGCCGGTCGTCATCGGCGGTGGTGGCGGCGGTGGCAGTTCCCGCGGCGGCGGCGGCGCCGGCGCGGCGCGGGCCGAGCGGGACGCGGTCGCCGAGCTGATCGAAAAGCTGCAGGAAGAGCTCGACATCCTGCGCGAAACCGACCCCGTCCAGCAGGAGCTGATCCGCCAGCGCGAGACGCTGGCCGGCGCGACCGAGGCCGAGCGGGCCGAGGTCACCGCGCTGATCGCGGCGCGCGAGGCCGAACGGCAGGCCTCGGAGGCGACGGCCGAGATGTGGGACTACCTCGCGCAGACGGCCGAGTCCTCGCTGATGGGGATTGCCACCGGCGCGCAGAGCGTCGAGGAGGCCGCGCGCAACGCGGCGGCCGCGCTGGCCGAAGCGGTGCTGCAGGCCGCGCTGTTCGGACAGGGGCCGTTTGGCGGGCTCTTCGGGGGGACGTCGATCCTGGGCGACCTCGGCGACTTGTTGGGCTTCGCGCGGGGCGGGATGATCCACGGGCCCGGCGACGGGACGTCGGACAGTGTGCCGATCCTTGGCTCGGCCGGCGAGTTCATCGTGACGGCTGCGGCGACACAGCGTTACCGGCCCGTGCTCGAGGCGATGAACGCCGGGGCGCCGCTGCCGCGCTATGCCGCGGGCGGGATGATCGGGGGCGAGGGCGGGCGCGGCGGCAAGACCGGCGGCGGCGGAGAGACCACCTTTGTGATCGACGTGCGCGGCGCGCGCGGCAATCGCGAGATCGAAAACATGGTGTCCGATGCGGTCAGCCTGGCGCTGCGCATCTATGACCGGGATGTCTTCCCGCAATCGTTTCGGCGGGTGTTCGGTGATCCGGCGAGGGTCGGCTGATGCCATTGCAGGCCATGCTGAATCGCACGGAGTTCATGAACAAGCTCCCGATCGCGGACATGACGATGCGATGCCCGCCCGTAGCCGAGTACAACCGCACGGGCGGGGGCGATCAGCTTGGCGCCGACATCGGCGTGCGGCTTTGGCAGGGCGATATCATTCTCGGCCGGATGACCCGGGCAGAGGCCGGCGAGTTCGAGGTGCTTGTCGATCTGGTGGCGCAGACCGGCCGGGCGTTCCGGTGCTTCGACATCCGCCGACCCTATCCGCTGGTGTATGCGAACGGCCTAGGCTCGTTGACGGGATTTTCGCCGGTCATCCACACCCTCTACCCTGCGGAGCTGCGGGAATTGAGAATCGGGGGGCTGCCACCGCTTTACCGGCTGTCGACAGGCGACTACCTGCAGTTCGCCTACGCAAGCTCTCCGACGCGCTTTGGGCTGCATCGCGTCGTGACAACCGGGACCGCCGACGCATCCGGCATCACGCCGGTGATGGAAGTCGACCCGCCGATCAGACCGGGGGCAGCGACCGGCGCGGCGATCGAATTGCAGCAGCCCTGGTGCAAGGCTGTGATCATCGCCAACAGCGTGCAGCCCAACCGCACGCGGCAGACCATCAGCGAAGGACTGCGCTTTTCTTACGTCCAGAGCCTGCGATGAGAAGCCTGAGCACCGCCCTGCAGACTGCTCTGACAAACGGGATGATCGTGTCCCGCGTGCTGTGCTGGTTTTCGGCGCGCAACCGCGACACCGGCGCGACCGAGACGCTTGGCCTCTGGACCGGCGACGACCATGCCGAGATCGTCGTCGAAGGCCAGACGCGGACCTATTTCGGCGCGGGCAACCTGATCGACGTGCCCCCCGTGAACTACAAGACCGGGCTTGACGTGCAGGTCTACCGGCTTGGCCTGACGACGATCACGAACGAAGCGCGCCAGCTGATCCGGGGCTACGATCCCCGCTTTGCCGCCGTGCAAATCCACCGGGCGCTGTTCGATCCGATCACCCGCGCGCAGATCGAGGCGCCGCATCGTGTGCTCTTCGGTTTCGTCGACGAGGTCGATCTGACCCAGCCGGCAGCCGGCGAACAGGCCTCGGGCTATCTCAGCATCGTCACGACCGCGCGCCAGCTGACATCCGGGCTGCCGAACAAGAACAGCCATGCCAACCAGCGGCGGATTTCGGACGACCGTTTCCTGCGCTGGGCGGACAGTTCAGCCGAGGTCTGGTGGGGGGTGAAACAGCAATGACCTCGATCCGGCGGCTGCCCGACTGGAACGCGCGCGTGACGGTCTTTCTGACCCAGCATGCAAGGACGCCCTTCCGGCCGGGACGGCACGATTGCGCGCTCTTTGCGGCGGGCTGTGTCGAAGCGATGACGGGCCAAGACCCGGCCGCTGCCTTCCGCGGCCGCTACAGCACGCTTGCCGGCGGCCGGCGGGTGCTGCGCCGCGCGGGCTTTGCCGACCATGTCGCGCTGGTCGCATCGCTCTTTGATGAAATCGCCCCGCTCATGGCGCAGGTCGGCGATATCGCGGTGGTCAATTCGCCAGAAGGTCCCGCGCTGGGCCTCGTCGCCGGGGCCGATATCGTCGTGCCGGCGCCGCAAGGTCTGGGCGCCGTATCGCTGATGGCGGCGCGGCGGGCCTTTCGTGTGCCCGCGGAGGGCTGCTGATGCCCGCCGTCGGCGCCGCCATCGCCGCCGGATGGGCAGCCTTCACCGCGTCAGCAGTCGGCACGTTCCTGACGACGACTTTCCTCGGCCGGCTGGTTGTCTCGGCGGGGGCATCGCTGCTGCTTCAGCACCTGACAAGACCGCGGATCGATACGAACCCGGTCGGTTTCCCGCAAGGTGTCACGCTCAGGGGCGGCACCAATCCCTGCCGGTTCCCTTTGGGCCGCACCATGACGGCCGGGCAGCACGTCTGCCCGCCGATGACGCATGGCAAGGCCGGGAAGACCCCGAACGCCTACATGACCTATGTCATCCTGCTGTCGAACGTGGCCCGTGTATCGCTCGATCAGGTCATCATCAACGACCAGGTCCATGAACTGGGGAGCACCCCCCATTCCCTTTATGGCTTCCCGGTGCTGGGCGAGTACGCCGGCTATGCCTGGGTGAAATACTACGACGGGACGCAGACGGTCGCCGACCCTTACCTTGTCGTTGCCTACGGCTCCTATCCCAAGCGCTGGTGGTCGGCCGAGAGGATCGGGCGCGGTCTGTGCTATGCCATCGTGACGATGCGCTGGTCCGACAAGGTCTGGGGCGCCGGGCACCCACGACTGCAGTTCGTGCTGGGCGGCATCCGCCTGTACGACATCCGCAAGGATACGACTGCCGGCGGCAGCGGATCGCAGCGCTGGTCAAACCCGGCCACCTGGTTGCCGTCTGACAACCCCTTCGTGCAGGCCTACAACGTCATGCGCGGCATTACGCTGGCCGACGGCGATGTCTGGGGCGGCCGTCTGGCTGCCTCGAACCTCGATACCGCATCCTGGGCGGCGGCCATGAACGAATGCCACCGCCTCGTCCAGGCGCCCGCAGGATATCCGGCCGACACGCAATTCACGAGCGGGATGGAGGTCACGGTCGATCGCGCCCCGGCCGATTATCTGCGCGAACTGCTCAAGGGCTCGTCCGGCGAGGTGGTTGACATGGGCGGCACCTGGAAGGCCAGGGCCGGCGCCGCGGGGCTTCCGATCTTCTTCTTCACCGACGACGACGCGGTCGTGACCAGGCCGCAGGACTTCAATCCTTTTCCCGGACTTGAAAGCTCGTTTAACGGGGTGACGGCGACCTATCCCGATCCCGACGTAAACTGGGAACCCAAGGACGCGCCGCCGCGATACAATTCCACCTGGGAAGCCCAGGATGGCGGCCGCCGCAAGGTCGCGCATCTGCAGTTCGTGGCCGTCAGCAACCGCTTCCAGGTCCAGCGGCTGATGAAGGCCTATATCGCCGAGGAGCGGCGGTTTCGCCGCCACGGGCTGACCCTGCCGCCCCGGGCCGCCGTGATCGAGCCGCTTGATACCGTCAGCTGGACCAGCACGGCCAATGGCTACATCGACAAGCGGTTTCAGGTGGGCGAGGTCGCCGATGATCTGGCCACCTGCCTGCAGAGGGTCGCCCTGCGCGAGCGTGACCCGTCCGACTACGACTATCCCGAAGATCTGTTCCTGCCTTCGGAGGCCGGCGCAAGCGGGCCCGTCAGGCCGCCCGCCCAGGGCGTGCCGAACTGGGCCGTGATCTTCGATGCGGTCAAGGACGCGCTGGGCACGAACCGCCGTCCCGCCCTGCGCGTGAGCTGGGGACGGCAGCGAACAGGACGATGTGACCGGCGTCGAATGGCAGGTGCGGCTGCCCTCGACCGGCGCCATCGTCGCCCAAGGGTCGACCCAGAGCGTCGAAGCGGGAGAGCTGCAGATTGCCGCGGGCATCCTGCCGTCGACGACATACGAGACGCGGGCCCGCTTCATCGCCCCGCGCAGCACCGACTGGTCGGAATGGGCTGGCGCGACGACCGGGAACGTCGGGATCAAGGACGCCGATTTCGAAGCGGGCAGCGTCTTCAACCTGCTTCGCGCGCTGAACATGACGGTGCCCGAGATCGTGTCGGCGCTGCCCGACACCGGGAACTTCGCCGGGCGCTTCGTCTATCTGACCACGAACCGCAAATTCTATCGCCACACCGGCACCCCTGCCACAGCGGCGGGGTTCACCGTCGAAGTCGACGGCGCCGACATCCTGGCCGGGACCGTGACCGCCGGGGCCATCGCCGCCGGTGCGGTCGTGGCCTCCAAGATCGCGGTCGGCGACTTCACCAACCTTGTGCCCGATGGCGGGCTGCAGGACCCCGCCGCCTGGACCAATCCGGCGGAATTCACGCTGGCCCAGAGCCACGAGTTCACGACCCAGAACTTGTCGAAGGGCGAGATACAGTACACGGGCGTTCTTGGCGGAGCGGGGGCAGGGTGGAAATACAGCACGAGCCGACCATTTGGGGTGACAGGCGACCGGCAGTACCGCGTCACTGCGGCGGTCGCACGCACCCTTGGGACCACGGTTTCAGTGGTCGCCAAAATCGTTTGGAGAAACGCGCAAGGCAGCTTTATTTCTGAAAATCTGGTGTTCTATGCTTCAATTGGCGGCATAGCGCCTTTCACTTTCAGCGTGATAATGACGGCGCCCGCCGGTGCCGTCACGGGTGAATGGACGTGGGGACAGGACACGACCCCTGGAGCATCCGACGCTCGTGCCAGGTTCTTTGCGCCGACGGTCCGCGTCATGAACGGCGGGGACCTCGTCGTCGACGGCGCGATTGCGGCCAACCATCTGAACACCGCCAGCCTGACGACCAGCGGACTGGCCGTGTTCGGCGGCGCGCTGCAGTCCGACAACTACGTCGCCAACGTCAGCGGATGGCGCATCAACAAATCCGGCAGTGCTCAGTTTCAGAACCTCATCGTGCGCGGGTCGCTGACCGAGGGTGCGGTCAGCGACGTCTTCCAGGACTTCATCACGACCGCGCAGGCGCTCACGACGACCCTGGTCGAAAAGGCGAGGGTGACGCTCGGCGTGCAAGGTCACGGTGTGATCTTCAAGCGCGCATTCTCTTTCGAAGCCCGCGCCGTCACGGGCGGCAACACGATCGTCACCCTGCAAGCGCGTCAGCGCGACTTTTCCGGCGATACCATTTCAGCCTGGTTCGATGTGGACGTCCGGACAATCATCGATACGGCCTGGGGAATCTATCGCGATACCGGCAATCTGACCGGTGCCTTCAACGAATTCGAATACCGCATCGTGGCCCGCGTGACCGTCGCCAGCACCGCGACCTGCTTGCGAAACGCCTACATCACCGTCGACAGGCAGACGAAATGACCGGGCTCTTCAAATACGTCCGGCTCGAGGCCGGATGCGTCGTCGCCGGCGGGCAGGGTGCGATTGTCCCCGATGGATACGTCGAGGTGCCCGAGGCGCTGGAACTGACGGCGCTGGGATCGCTGATGCTGACGCAGGATGGATGGGCCGCGCGGCCCGTGTTGGCCTCGCCTCTCATCACGACCGGGGAGGGCGGCACGGATGTCACCTTCGACGACTGTCCACCCGCGACCGCCTTCGAGGTCACTCAGGCACCGAGCGGTGCCATCGTCCAGAGCCTGAGCGGCAGCGGCCGGGTCACGATCCGGCTGACTGATCCGGGCCATTACCGCATCGATGTGCAGCCGCCGTTGCCGTTCATGCCCCTTCTTATCGGTGCCCAGGTGGCAGAATGACTGCCGCCCCCCCCGCCATCCCCGCTTCAACAAGGTGAGTCCAAATGCCAAACCTGATCTACCCCCGCGCCAATGAACAGCTGCTGCAGGGCGGCATCGACCTCTTGACCGCGAACGTCAAAGTCGTGGCGGTCGATACCGGCGCCTATACCTACAGCGCGGCGCACGAATTCTTGTCCGACATCCCCGCCGGAGCGAGGATTGCGACGTCGCCGAACCTGTCTGGCAAGACCGTGACGAACGGCACCTTCGATTGTGCCGATTTCACCTTTGCCGCCTTTTCTGGCGCTACGGTCGAAGCGCTGGTCGTGTTCATCGATACAGGCACGGCCGCGACGTCGAGGCTGATCGCATATCTGGACCAGAATGCGCTTCTCCCGTTCACGCCGAATGGCAGCACGCTGACCGTCCAGGTGCCGTCAGGTCTTTTTAGGGTCAGCGGCACGACCGCCGCCGTCTTTCAAAAGACAGCCGAGGCCATGCTGTCGGGCGGGATCGCCCTTGGCACCGCTGACGTGAAGGTCGTGCTGATCGATCTTGGGGCTTATACCCACAGCCAGGGGCATCAGTTCCTGTCCGACATTCCCGTCGGCGCGCGGGTAGCAATCTCGGCGACCCTGGCGACCAAGACCTTTGCATCGGGCACCTTCGACAGCGCCGATACCGTCTTCACGGCCGTCACGGGACCGACGGCAGAAGCCTTTGCGGTCTTCATCGACACAGGCAGCGCGGCGACCTCGCGGCTTGTGTCCTTTGACGACGACAACGCCGGCCTGCCGTTCACGCCGAACGGCGGCAACCTCAACATGGCCACGCCGAATGGCTGGTTCACGCTTGCCGCCACGGTGAGCTGATCCCCATCGGGACTGAAGGAGAAAGATGATGCAGATCATTATGGAGCCAGGACAGATCAACTACACGGCCGATGGCGGTGACTGGAAGCTGATCGTCCGGCAAGGATAATTCGAGATCGTGTAGGCGGCGACGGGGGAACTGCTTTTCGGCTCGGGACAGAACCTCAACAATCTGGCCGAACTGATCTTGGCCGCGCGGGACCACGCGCGCAGCCAAGGGATTGACTGGCCGG
>JBEIDZ010000030.1:0-12776 GCA_040383215.1 Paracoccaceae bacterium
CAACGAAGGCACCGACACCGTCATCACGGGCAGTTCCTTCACCCTGGGCGCACACTTCGAAAACCTGACCCTGACCGGAACATCCGCAGCCAACGGCACAGGCAACAGCGCCAGCAACACGATCACCGGAAACGCTGCAGCCAATACGCTGGACGGCGCCGGTGGCACGGATACCATGATCGGCGGCGGTGGGGACGACGTCTATCTGACAGATGGCGGTGACACGATAACCGAAGCTGAGAACGGCGGCACGGATATCGTCCGTTCATCGGCCACCATCGTGTTGGGCGCTCATCTCGAACAGCTTGAACTGACCGGGACCGGGTCTATCCACGGAACCGGCAACAGCGCGAACAACGTCATCACCGGCAACAGTGGCAACAACACCCTCGACGGTGGGGGCGGCAACGATACCCTGATCGGTGGCGACGGAACCGACTTCTATGTGACCGATGGCGGCGACACGATCACCGAACAGGCCGGTCAGGGCTCTGACTGGGTCTATGCGTCGGTGAGCTACACGCTCGGGTCCAACCTCGAAAACCTTGTCCTGACAGGGACGGGCGAGACGATCGGTACCGGCAACAGCCTGAACAACAGGATGGTCGGAAATGCCGCCGACAACACGCTCTTTGGCGGCGCCGGCAATGACAGTCTGAGCGGCGGAGGCGGCAGCGACAGACTTGTCGGGGGCAGCGGCGATGACATCTACCGTGTCGACAGCACAGACAGGGTCGTCGAAGCGGCCGGCGGTGGATATGACACCGTCCTGTCTTCGGTGTCCGTCACGCTTGACGCCAACGTCGAAGAGCTCCAGCTGACCCGCAGCAGTGCCATCAACGGAACCGGTAACCAGATCGCCAATGTGATTGTCGGAAACTCGGCGGCCAACACGATCAATGGTGCCGGCGGGAACGATACGCTGACCGGTGGTGCAGGACGGGATGCCTTCGTGTTCGACACGGCACTCGGGCCATCAAACATCGACAGGATCACGGATTTCAGTGTCCCGAGCGATTCGATCAGGCTGGACAATGACGTCTTCATCGGACTTTCCGCCGGGGGGCTTTCCTCTCAGGCCTTCCGCAAGAATACGTCCGGCAATGCCGTAGATGCCAACGACCGCATCATCTATGAAACGGACACCGGTCAACTCTGGTTCGACCGGGACGGGAACGGGTCTGCGGCAAAGGTGCAATTCGCCGTGCTCGACCGCAATATTGCCATCACGCATGCGGATTTCATTGTGTTCTGAACGTCCGCGGCGCCGGCACTGGCCGGCGCCGCACTGATGGCTGATGCGCTGGTCCCAATGGTGGGCCAATCGAGACTTTGCCCTGTGGGCGGCTCTGGCTTATCGGGACCTCGCTGGCCATCTGGTGCAACGTTCCGTCGCGGACCTGTGACGTGAGGGGGCTGTTCCGGTTCCGCCAGCCGCAGGGCAATGTCGGGTCGCAGTGAACTTGACCTGAGGCCTGGAGCGGACCGGGCTACGGGACCGGACGGGTCCGGTCACTGCGGCCTGTTTTCAGTCCAGTTCGGTCCAGGGCCAGGGTTTCACCTGGCTGGCCGCGGTCTGATACCGGGCGGCCTTGGCGATCCAGATCCCGAGAGAGGTTCCGAAGTCCGCCAGGCGCGCGTTCGGTTTGCCCCGGTTCACAAGCTGGATCACATACTGGATCACGGTCAGCGCCGTCAGCACCGTGTTCGCCAGCGACAGCATGAACCAGATCAGCACGACGTGAAGGAGGCGCATCCCCATCGCTTCGGGCCGGGCGGGCTCCTGCTGCTCACCGGTGATCCGTCCCATGGCCTTGTCCTCGTCGCTCAGCATCTCAGCCGCCCCTCGCCCTGGCAAAGACCATGTCGATCATCGCCTGCGTGCCGCGGCTGAATTCCAGAGGACATGGGTAGGCCGCACCTTCACGCACCGTTCGTCCGAAATTCTCGACCTGGTGGACATAGTGGTTGTCGCGCGGAAATCGTTCGGTCGCCACGCGGCCGCCCGACGTTTCGACCGAAATGGCCGCCAGATCAAAGACATTGGCATTGAACGGGCAGTGCATCCTGAGCACGCCGCGGTCGCCGTGGAACACCACCTCCTGGCGCGGGAACAGCCGCATGGACACCAGTCCGGCATAGCTGAAGCCGGGGAATTCCGCCGCGACCTGGGCGAATGTGTCGACCCCGTTTTCGAACCGGACATCGGCATGGGTGACGGCCAGCGGTTCGGCGCCTGTGACATAGCGGACAGACCCGAATGCATAGACGCCAATGTCGGGCAGGCCCCCGCCCCCGGTATCGGCCCGGTTGCGGATGTTTCCGGGGGCATCGGCGTTGTTGTAGGTGAACGTCACCGCGGCATGGCGCAGCTGCCCGATGCCGCCGCCCTGGACGATCTGGCGCGCCCGGACGAACTGCGGGTGATGCACGATCATGAAGGCTTCTGCGGCCAGAAGCCCCGTCCTGTCCCGCGCGGCGATCACGGCGTCAAAATCCGCGGCCTTCATCCCCAGCGGCTTTTCGACAAGCACGTGCTTGCCCGCCTCCAGGGCCTTGAGCGCCCATTCGACATGCAGGTGATTGGGCAGCGGCACATAGACCGCCTCGACCTCGGGATCGGCCAGGAGGGCACCATAGCTGCCATGGACCCTGAGCCGCGGCACAACGGCGCGGAACCGGTCTGCCTTGCCCGCGTCCGACGTAGCCAGCGCAACAAGATCGGCCCCGCGCGCCAGAAGGATTGCCGGCATCATCTGTTCGAAGGCGAAATTCGCCGCGCCAAGGATGCCCCAGCGCAAAGGTTCGGTCATGGTCACGCTCCCTTCACGGGCGGCAGGAGCCCGCCCCTTCAGGCCGCAAGGCTATCACCCCCTGCGCCAGCCGCAACCGCCGCTCACGCCGGCTCGAGCATCCCCTTCTCGCGCGCAAGGTCCTGCATCCTCTTCTGCAGCTTCTCGAAGGCACGCACCTCGATCTGGCGGATGCGCTCGCGGCTCACGTCATAGCGGGCCGAGAGATCCTCGAGCGTGACCACCTCATCCTGCAGTCTGCGCTGCATCAGGACGTCCTTTTCGCGCTCTGTCAGTACCGACATCGCCTCGGCCAGAAGTGCGCGACGGGCGTCCAGCTCGTCACGCTCGGCAAAGGCGGTGGCCTGGTCGGCCTCTTCATCCTCGAGCCAGTCCTGCCATTCGGTCGAACCCTCACCTTCGCCACCCACCATGGCGTTGAGCGACGCATCCCCGCCCGAAAGACGGCGGTTCATCGACACGACCTCGTCTTCGGTCACGCCAAGGTCATGGGCGATCTGGCGCACGTTCTCGGGCCTCAGATCACCCTCCTCGAGCGCACCGATCCGCGCCTTGGCCTTGCGCAGGTTGAAGAAGAGCTTCTTCTGCGCGCCCGTGGTGCCAAGCTTCACCAGCGACCATGACCGCAGGATGTATTCCTGGATCGAGGCCCGGATCCACCACATCGCATAGGTCGCAAGACGGAACCCCTTTTCCGGGTCGAACCGCTTGACCGCCTGCATCAGGCCGACATTCGCCTCTGAAATCACCTCGGCCTGGGGCAGGCCATAGCCGCGGTAGCCCATCGCGATCTTGGCCGCGAGCCGCAGGTGGGAGGTGACGAGCCTGTGCGCCGCACCGGCATCCTGATGATCGACCCACCGCTTGGCCAGCATGTATTCCTCTTCGGGCTCCAGCATCGGAAACTTGCGGATGTCCTGAAGATAGCGGTTCATACCCTGTTCCGGCGACGGCGCGGGCAGATTGGCATAGGTCGACATCGGGGCCCCCTCCTTTATGTTTAAGGGCTTAACATTCACATAGCAACCGGAAGCCCGAAAATCAAGCACGCCAGACGGGATTCCTGACGATCATCTTAACGCCTGACGGGCGTGGCAGCACCAGATTTGCAGCGCGATCACGCAGACGCGATGAGCGCGCGATCACCGCCCGGCGCGCAGGCAGGCGACCAGTGCGGCAAGATCGGGCGGCAGCGCGCTGTCGAACCTGAGCCATGCGCCCGTGACCGGGTGGCGGAATCCCAGCGTCGCTGCATGCAGGGCCTGGCGGGGAAAGGCCGCCGCCGCCGCCGTCGCGGCTTCGCCGACCGCGCGCCCGGACAGCCGCCGCCGCCCGCCATAGGTGGGGTCGCCGATCAGACCGTGTCCGACATGGGCAAGATGGACCCTGATCTGGTGTGTCCGCCCTGTTTCAAGCCAGCAGTCGATCAGCGCGCAGGCCGGCGGTGCACCAAAGGTTTCGACCACCCGCACGCGCGTGATGGCATGCCGGCCACCCGCCGCGGTCACCGCCTGACGCTGCCGGTCCGTGCGGTGGCGTGCCAGATCTGCAGCTATCCGCAGGATGCCGCCGGATTCGAAGCTCACCCCGGCGATCCCGGCCAGCCGCGGGTCTGCCCGGTCGGGCACGCCGTGACACAGCGCAAGGTAATGGCGCTCGACCTCGTGCGCGGCGAACTGCGCGGCCAGTCCGTGATGGGCGCGGTCCGTCTTGGCCGCCACCAGCAGGCCCGAGGTCTCCTTGTCGATCCGGTGCACGATGCCGGGGCGCCGCTGTCCGCCGACGCCAGACAGGCTTGCGCCGCAATGGTGGATCAGCGCCTGGACGAGGGTCCCCTCCGCGTTGCCCGCGCCGGGATGCACCACCATCCCGGCAGGCTTGTCGATCACGATCAGGTCGGCATCTTCGTGAATCACGGTGAGCGGGATCGCCTCGCCCGCCAGATGGCTTTCTGCCACCTCATTCAGCCTGATCGTGACGGCCGCACCCTCGGCCACGCGCGCCGTCGCATCGCGCGCGACTTCGCCCGCGACCGTCACGGCTCCCTCCGCGATCAGCCGCGCCAGTCGCGACCGGCTCAGATGCGCGCTCTCTGGCACATCGCGCGCCAGCGCCTTATCAAGTCGCGGCGGCGGATCGGCCCCGATCCGGAACGTGACAAGGTCTTCGCCCATGCCGGACGCATCCTCCGACGATCCGCCGCTGCCGCCCGGCCTGCGGCTGCTGCGCGGGCTGGTGCTGACGCTGACGGCGGTGATGATCGCAGGTTTCGTAATCATGATCGGCGCCTTTGTCATCCGCCTGCGCGCCGATCCCCCGGCGCTGCCCGACAGGATCACCCTGCCCGACGGCACGGCCGCAACTGCCTTTACCCAGGGCGGCGACTGGTTTGCCGTCGTCACCGCCGACGACCGCATCCTGATCTATGACCGCGATACCGGGACGCTATTCCAGACGGTGACGATCACCCGCCCGTGAAACGACCGCCCGGCCCCGTCTGGCCGTGGTCCTGTGGTACCGCCTCCCCGGCTCGAACGGGGTTAGCGACGTCGACAGCCCGACTCAAGATGGTGAAGTGGTTTCCTCTGTCACGATCCTGCTTTTAATTGATACTTCATGATGACCAAGGGAAATCCCTTTTTCATGCAGCGCCAAGCAAACGACGCGGTAGAGATTGTCGCAAGTTGTTTCCAGTTCTTCGTGCTCAGGGACAATCCTAAGTCCGGGCGTGATGTAACGGTGTTCAATCATGCCGTCTTTGTTTCGCATCAGCGACAGCACCTCTCTGTCACGGTCCTCGAGACGCAGCCCGCGATTGGTGGCCTCCCTAACCAGAGCGCCAATATCGTGACCATAGGTCGACTTGCGAAGATCGGTTTCACTTATGCCGGACGCGAGAAGAAACGCCTTAAGAAAAAACTCAATAGCATGACAGTAGAGAAACTCAACCGGTTTACTTGCGTGGCTCAAGCCCTTTGCCTAGTCACCTGTTCTTAAGGCAGAACCAGCCTGCCAGAACGAGTGAGCGAAATTGAAAGTACCGATTGACGAGTTGGGTTTGCGTTCCAACACATACCCCTATGAGGTGGTACCGCCTCCCCGGCTCGAACGGGGGACCCCCAGATCCACAATCTGGTGCTCTAACCAACCGAGCTAAGGCGGCACGGGATCTGCGATAGCGCCGGGGCGGGCCGATTGCAAGACCCGCACCCCGCGCGGGCCGGCCACCGGCGCGGCCCGCGGCAAGACCCCTTCCCTTGGCCCCGGTCATGGTCCAGATTCACACCGAGCGCCGCGGCGGCCGCCGCCGCCCCCCGGATCAGAGGCTGGCAGGACACATGGGCATCAACACCGAACGCGACATCGAGGCCAATCTCCAGATCGGCCCGACCGACCGGGGCATGGTGCGGCTTTTCATCGAAGGCCAGGGCATCGAGATTCCGATGGATTTCGACCCCGAGGAGGCCGAGGAGATTGCCGAGGAAATCCTCGCCGCCGCCCGCGCCGCCCGTGCCGTGACCCGCCGCTGAGGTTCAAAGCCCCCCGCGCAGCCCGTCGGGGTCCCGCGCCGCATGCCAGCGCAGCGCCGCATGGCGGGCAAAGCCCTGCAGCATCGCCCGCCGCCGCGCCGGTGCCAGCTTCGCCTCCGGCCCCATCCGCAGGATTTCGGCGTCATAGGCATCGCCGACGATCAGCCCCGTGCCCTCGGGCAAAAGGTCGGTCGGAAAGGCCTCGTCCACCGCCCAGAAGAAGCGGTCGCAGAAGGCCAGATAGCCCTGCCACTTGTGGTCGGCCCGGAAATCCGCCGGGCCCGACTTGCACTCCACCACCCAGATTTCACCCTTCGGCCCCAACGCCAGCACATCGACGCGCAGCCCCGGCGCGGGCACGAATTCCTCGACCGTCACGAAGTCATGACCCAGAAGATGCCGGCATACGCCCCGCGCCAGCATCTGGCCGGGTTTCGCGCGCAGGGGTGAAAGATCGTCACGCATCGCCAGCAATTCATGAACAATCCATGAACATCCGTCAAGGCCACCTTGCGCGAAACCCGGTGCGGCCCTAGGTTGACAGGCGGCGGGTTCTGCGCCTCGCGTGTGATCGGGTCCATCCCAGTGGCCTTAAGCAACTCCGAGGGAGCTGGCTCTGTCCTGGCCCTGGCCTTGATACCTGGCGCCCACCTGTACACACAGGTCCTCGGGGAAGGAACCCCGGCACGGTCGTCGCGGTTCCCGCCGCCTGTCCGGGGGCGGTTCCGCCTCCCCTTCAGCGTGACCGGTCCGCGCGGACCGGCACCGCCACAGGCCGGCGGACCAGATGCCCGCCGCCGTCATCATCGTCATCGTCGTCGTCATCGGCCATGTTCATGAAGGCCACGGCAAACTGCACGCCGGCAAAGACGATCCCGTTGAAGACCCAGAGCATCAATGCCGCCAGCAGCCCGACGTCCGATCCGGCGACAAGCCGTCCGAGCCCGGCCACATCGAACCACAGGATGCCCGCCACCACGATCGCGGCGATCACAAAGCCGATCAGAACCTGCGTGATGTAGAAACGGACAAGATCGGGCATGGCGCGACTCCCCCTCGACCAGACAGAGCATGCCGCGTCGCTGCACGCCGGGCAAGCCCCGCGCTGCGCCCAAGCTGCGCGACGGGACACCAGCGGTCAGCGGGGCGCGGCCATCGCCCCGGGACGCGCCTCGCGGGCCATGTGGTCGATCACCGCATTCACGAATCCCGACTCTCGGCCCCCCGGGAAAAAGGCGTCGGCAATCGCCACATATTCGGTGATCACCACCTTGGCAGGCGTATCCGACGCCACCAGTTCCGCACCGGCTGCCCTGAAGACCGCCCGCAGCGTCGGATCGATCCGCGCGATGGGCCATTTCGCCACCAGCGCACGGTCTGCCATCTGGTCGATCAGGGCCTGGTTGCTGACCGCCTCGAATGTCACCTTGCGGAAGTGATCGATATCGCCTTCGGCAAACTCGCCCTCGTCATAGGTGGCGCCAAGGCGGTAGGTCTCGAATTCCTGCTGGACCTTTTCGACAGGCTCGCCGCTTGCCTCCAACTGGAACAGCGCCTGCACGGCATAAAGCCGGCTTGCCGCCCGGGCACGCCGCATGGCCTCCTGAGCGGCCTTCATCGGGACCGGTCGCCGGCAATCGCCTGGGTGAAACCCAGGCCCTTGCCGACCTTCGTCCAGCGCCGCGACAGCGCGACCAGATGCAGCGCCGCCGCAGCCGCGCCGCCGCCCTTGTCCATCCCTGCCGGGTCCGCCCGCACCGCAGCCTGGGCCATCGTTTCGACCGTCAGGATGCCGTTGCCGATGCACAGCCCCTGCAACCCCAGAAGGCTGATCGCCCGTGCCGATTCGTTGCAGACCGTATCGTAATGCGTCGTCTCTCCCCGGATCACGCAGCCGAGTGCGACATAGCCGTCAAACTCGGCCATCCGGCCGGCGATGCCGATGGCGGTCGGGATTTCCAGCGCGCCGGGCACCTCGACCAGATCGCAGCCGGCACCCGCTGCGGCGATTTCGGCCCGGGCGCCGGCGATCAGCCCGTCGGCGATGTCGCGGTAATAGGGCGCAACGACGATGAGAATCCGCACCGGGGCGTCGAATTCCGGCCGGGGCAGCTCATAGTGGGTGACGGCGGCCATCAGTCTCTCTCCATGATCGGCCGCGTGCCGGTGATCTCGAGCCCGTAGGCCTCGAGCCCGACCACCCGCGGGCGTGGCGAATTGGTCAGGAGCACGATCCGCCGCAGCCCGAGCGAACTGAGGATCTGCGCGCCAAGCCCGTATTGCCGCAGCGTCTGCGGCGCCGCATCGGCCCCCACCGCCAGCTTCATATGCAGGTCGCGCAGGAGCACGAGCGCACCCCGTCCCTCGGCGGCGATCAGTTCCATCGCGGCGTCGAATTCGCGCGCCCGGCCCCTCGGCCCGGTTCCCACGACATCAAGCAGCGGGTCGAGCGTATGCATCCGCACCAGCACCGGCGCTTCACTGCCGATGTCGCCCTTGATCAGCACGATATGCTCGGCGCCCTGCGTTTCGTCGGCATAGATGCGCATGACCCAGTCGCCGCCGAATTCCGACCGGACCTGCTCTTCGCTGCGCAGGCGCACCAGGTTATCGTGGCGCCGGCGATAGGCAATCAGGTCGCTGATCGTGCCGATCCGCAGGTTGTGGCGCTGGGCAAAGGCGATCAGGTCAGGCAGGCGCGCCATCGTGCCGTCTTCGTTCATGATCTCGCAGATCACGCCCGAGGGGTTGAGCCCCGCGAGCCGAGCGATGTCGACCGCCGCCTCGGTATGGCCCGCGCGCACCAGCACGCCGCCGTCGCGCGCGCGCCGGGGAAAGATGTGCCCGGGCGTGGCGATATCGGCCGCCGTGCGAGTGGCGTCGATGGCGACAAGGATGGTGCGCGCCCGGTCATGGGCCGAAATGCCGGTCGACACGCCCTCGCGCGCCTCGATCGACACGGTGAAGGCCGTCTCGTGGCGCGAGGAATTCTGCGACGCCATGAGCGGCAGGCCAAGCTGGTCCACCCGGCTTCCGGTCAGCGCCAGGCAAATCAGACCGCGCCCATGCGTGGCCATGAAGTTGACCGCATCCGGGGTCGCCATCTGGGCGGGAATGACAAGGTCGCCCTCGTTCTCGCGGTCCTCGTGGTCGACCAGGATGAACATCCGCCCGTTGCGGGCATCCTCGATGATGTCTTCGATACTGCTGATCGCATCGCCCCATGAGGCCTCGACAGGGCCGGGGTCGTCAAAGGCTTTGGTCATCGCGGTCTCCCGGTACAGCCTCGCAGGGCTTGCCGGGCGGCAGATAGCGGATGCGCCCCCGCTTTGCCAGAGCCCGCCATGCGGCCCGCTCCGCAGGACATGGGCATCGCGATGTCGCCGACGGTCGCAATCGCAGTCCCACCCGTCGCTCCCGGAATGCCCTCTCCACCCCGCATACCCGGCCTGCACCCACAGGGTCGCGGCGACATGTCAGACGGTCTGAGGACGCCCCGCGCATCACTCCACCTGCGGGACCATCTCCAGCCGGGACAGGTCATAGCCGTTGAAATCCAGGATTTCCCGCGCTGCTGCCAGCCGGTCGGCCGGGATCTCGGGATCGCGGTTCAGGATCCACCCCGCCCGCCCGTTTGGTGTGCCCACCACCGCCGTGCGATAGCCCTCGTCAACCCAGAGCACCCAGTAATCCGCCGCCACGAAAGGCACCGACCCGAAGCGCACCTTGAACCGCCCCGGCCCCACGACCTCGGCTGTCCCCTCGATCACCGACCGCACCGTCCCGTCCGGATTGCGGCAGGTATTGCGCACCGACAGAAGCCCGTCCGCCCGCAGCCCGTATTCCGCCGTCACCCCGACGCAGCCCTGCTCGAAAAAGACCGGATAGCGCGCAATCTCGTGCCAGAGCCCCAGATAGCGCTCCGGCTCGAAGAGCGCCTTGGACGCAATCGGCACGCCCGGATCGCGATAGACCGCGAAGAGCGACGGGGCCTCGCCCGCTCCGCCACAGCCGGCCAGCCCCAGCACCAGGGCCATGATCACTCGGCGCATCCGCGCATCTCCTCTTCAGGGGTCAATAGGGCATCGGATGGGCCTTGTGCGCCTCGGCGATTGCCGCCGTCACCTCGGGGGCGAGCCGCAGGCCGCGCCCGTCGAGGATGCGCTGCAACTGCCAGGCCGTGGTCGCGCCAAAGATCGGACAGACCGCAAAGGGCCGCGTCCACTGCCAGGCCATCGCCATGTGCACCGGGTCGAGACCGTTCTCGGCCGCGATCCGCAGATATTCCGCCACCGCGCCAAAGACCCGCGCCGACCGCCGCCCGCCCATCTCGGGCACGAGCGCCATCCGCGAACCTTCGGGCACCGCGCCCGCCTGGTACTTCCCCGTCAGGAACCCCGCGCCCAGCGGCGAAAAGGCCAGAAGCACCACGTCCTCGTTCACCGCCATCTCGGCCATGTCGGTATCCCAGAATCGGCAGAGCAGCGAAAATTCGTTCTGCACCGCCACAACCCGCGGCCCGCCCGTGGCCCCGGCCCGGTCGATCCAGCGCACCGTGCCCCAGCAGCTTTCATTCGACAGCCCGAAGGCGCGGATCTTGCCCTCCGCCACACAGTCCTTCAGCGCGCCCAGCATGTCGTCCATATGCGCAATTGTCGCCGCGCGGTCCTGCCCGCTCGGGTCATAGCTCCAGTTCTGGCGGAACATGTAGCTCCCGCGTGCCGGCCAGTGCAGCTGGTAGAGGTCGATCACATCCGTGCGCAGGCGCTTCAGCGACGCCTCCACCGCCTCGCGCAATATCCGACCGTCGGGCACCGTGCCCGGCCGCAGGATCGGCCCCGGCCCGGCCAGCTTGGTGGCCACCACGATCTCCTGCCGCCGCCCTGTCCGCGCGATCCAGTTGCCGAGGATCTCCTCCGACCGCCCCGCCGTCTCGGCCCGGACCGGGTTCACCGGATACATCTCGGCCGTGTCGACAAAATCGATCCCGGCCTCGAGCGCCATGTCCATCTGCCGGTGCGCATCGGCCTCGGGCGTCTGGTTGCCCCAGGTCATCGTGCCCAGACACCAGTCCGACACCCCGATCCCGTCCCGCCCCAGCCGCATCCGCGCCATCGCCCGCCTCCTTCCCCGCTGCGCCGCCACCCTAGAGGGCGGCCCGGCAGGGGCAAGCCCTCATGCCGCCCCGCGCCGCGTGAAAAGCCCGACCAGCGGCCCGATCACCCGCCCCGCCACGGGGATCAGCGCAAGCCCCAGCACCAGCCCGAAGATGCCGTCGAGCACCGCCTTGACAAGCCATTCCACCACGCCGCCCGCGCCCGGCACCAGCCCCGCCGCACCATGCGCCACGTCATGGATCAGATGCGCAAGCTCGCCCCAGCCCATGACCTCCATCCCGTGCAGCACGATCGAGCCCCCGACCCAGAGCATCGCCGCCGTACCGAGCGTGGAAATCCCCGTCATCAGCCCCGGCATCCCCCGCACAATCCCCCGGCCGAATGCCCGCGTCGCCGCCAACCGCCCAGCGGTCGCCATCCGCAGCCCCACGTCGTCGGCCTTCACCAGCACCGCGACCAGCCCATAGACCGCCACCGTCACGACCAGCGCGACCACGGCCAGCACCGCGGCCTTGGTCAGCCACCCCCCGGCAACGATGGTCGCAAGCGCGATCGTCATGATCTCGGCCGAGAGGATGAAATCAGTCTTGATCGCGCTGGCCACCCGGTCGCGCTCCAGATGCGCGGCATCGGTCTCGCTCTCGACCGTGTCGCCATGCGCCGGGTCATGGGGGTGAAAAAGATGCCAGACCTTCTCGGCCCCCTCGAAACAGAGATAGGCGCCCCCGAGCATCAGAAGCGGCGTGATCACGACCGGCGCAAAGACATCGAGCAGGATCAGCGCAGGGAGCAGGAGCACCATCTTGTTGAAGAGCGACCCCCGCGCGATCTGCCAGACGATGGGCAGTTCCCGCGCCGCCGGCAGGCCGTGGACATATTTCGGCGTCACCGCCGTGTCGTCGATCACGACGCCCAGCGACTTCGCCCCCGCTTTGGCCGCCATCGCGCCGACATCGTCCAGCTGCACGGCCGCCAGCCGCGTCAGCGCCGCCACATCGTCCAGCAGTGCCAGAAGCCCGCTCATCCCGATCTCCGCCCTCGTCTTCCCGCGCGTACCATAGCCCGCCACCCGGCCCCGGCAATCCCGAAGTCCCGCCCGATGGTCTGCGCCTTTCCCTTCCCCCATTTTCTGTCCCCAAAATATCCCGGGGGGAGTCTGCCGCAGGCAGACGGGGGGCAGCGCCCCCCGGCCCCCGCCGCCGCCCCGTGCGCCCCGCAGGCCCCTTACCGGCAGCCCGGCCGGACCCCCCCCCCCACCCCCCAGGGCCCAAAGCGCCCCCCAGGCCCCCCCACAGAGAACCACCCCCCACCCCACC
>JBEIDZ010000031.1:0-12740 GCA_040383215.1 Paracoccaceae bacterium
ACATCATCGGCAAGGTCTTCGACTTCAACCTTGCCAACCTCACCTGGACGCGCGCCAATCTCGACCCCGCCGCCGTCGCCGCCGCCGTTGCCGCGCTGGCCGCCGCCCCCCGGATCGCCTTCTTCGGGATGGGGGCCTCGGGGATCGTCGCGCTCGATGCCGCGCAGAAATTCCCGCTCTTCGGCGTGCCCTGCACCGCCCAGACCGATGGCCACCAGATGCTGATGGCGGCCGCGATGCTCGCCCCCGGCGATGCCGCCGTCGGCATCTCGAACACCGGCCAGACCGCCGAGGTGGTGCGCGCCATGCGCATCGCCCGGGCGCGCGGCGCCGCCACCATCGCCATCACCGGCGGCCATGGTCCGATCCTCGATCACGCCACCGTCGCCATCCGGGCCGAGACGGTCGAGAACACCAACATCTTCACCCCCACCGTCTCGCGGCTGTCGGCGATGATCGTGATCGACATCCTCTCGACCGCCGTGAGCCTGTCGCGCAGCCCGGCCGAGCAGGAACGTCTGGTCGGCATGAAGCGGCTGCTCTCTGCCGTCCGTTCGGGAGAGGACGAGGCCCCCGAAGACCTCCCCGGCGCGCGCCCAGGCGACCCTGCGCCCTGACCATCTTCACCAGGGCGACGCCGCGATGCGGCCCCTTCTCGGACGGTCCCTCCGGGGACATGGCCCCCGTCGTCCGGTCACCCGGCGCGCCTTCCGTTGCCTGGTCCGGCGCTTCGGCGCGCGGAGGGACAGGTCAATTTCTCTTCACACCCGCACCGACGCGATACCGACGCAATACCGACGTGATACCGAAGGCTGTTTTTGGCGTTTTTCGGCCGCGTTAACCCCTGACCGCAACCGCTTTGCCCGCCTTGCCGCCGGCGGCGCTCCGGAGTCCGCTTGCGTGCAAGTCCCCCTTGGCCTTCGCCGGCTGCGGGCACATATATGTGGGGAAACCCGTCTGTTCCCAAAGGAGTCGCGTCATGGACGCCACAGCCGATCAGGCCATCGTCGATGGCACAGATGCAACCTTCATGGCCGAAGTCATTGAATCGTCAAAGACAGTTCCCGTCATTGTCGATTTCTGGGCGACCTGGTGCGGCCCCTGCCGCCAGCTTGGCCCCGCCCTCGAAGCTGCCGTGCGCAAGACCGCCGGCAAGGTCAAGCTCGTCAAGATCGACGTCGACCGCAACCCGGCCTTCGCCGGCCAGTTGCGCGTCCAGTCCATTCCCACCGTCTATGCCTTCTGGCAAGGCCAGCCCGTCGACGGTTTCCAGGGTGCCCTTCCGCCCAGCCAAGTGGCTGAATTCGTGACGAAACTCGCCGGCCTCGCCGGCGATGGCGGCCTGGGCGAGGCGATCGAGGCCGCAGAACAGATGCTGGCCGAAGGTGCTGTCGCCGATGCGGCCGAAACCTTCGCCGCGATCCTCCAGCAGGACGCCAAGAACCCGCGCGCCTATGCCGGCCTTGTCAATTGCTACATCGCGCTGGGCGAACTCGACCAGGCCGAAGCCGTCCTGAACGGCGCGCCCGCCGAAATCGCCCGCGCCCCCGAAATCGAAGGTGTCCGGGCCCGGCTCGAACTCGCCCGACAGGCCGCGAATGCCGGCCCCGTCGCCGACCTGCAGGCTCACGTCGCTGCCAATCCTGCCGATCTGCAGGCCCGTTTCGACCTCGCCACGGCACTGCATGCCGAAGGTCATGTCCAGGATGCGGTCGATCAGTTGCTCGAAGTCTTCCGCCGTGACCGGGAATGGAACGACGGAGCAGCAAAAGCCCAGCTTTTCAAGATCTTCGATGCGCTGTCACCGAAGGATCCCATCGCGCTCAACGGCAGGCGGAAATTGTCCTCGCTGATATTTGCCTGACCGGAGCCGCGGGCTACCTCCCTCGCCATGTCGATGTCCATGCCAAGGGACCTGCCTGAGGTCATCCCCATCTTCCCGCTGCCCGGGGCGCTGATGCTGCCCAGGGCGAGGCTGCCGCTTCACATCTTCGAGCCGCGCTATCTTGCGATGATCGAAGACTGCATGAAGACGCCCGAGCGTCTGATTGGCATGATCCAGCCCTATGACGCGCCAGGCGCTGCCGGAAAGCTGCATGCCATCGGCTGTGCGGGCCGGCTCTCGGCCTTTTCCGAGACGGAAGACGGGCGTTACATGATCACGTTGTGCGGGATTTCGCGGTTTCGCGTCGTCCGCGAGGTCGAGGGCTTCACTCCCTACCGGCGCTGCGAGGTGAACTGGACGGCCTTCGACCGCGACCGTGGCGCTGCCGAAAAGGATCCCGGTCTCGACCGTGAACGTTTCATGGCCCTGCTTGGCCGGTTCTTCCGGTCGCGCGGGCTTTCGACAGACTGGGACTCCGTCCGCGAGGCCGAGGACGAACTGCTGATAAATTCACTGTCCATGCTTGTCCCATTCGAGCCCGAGGACAAGCAGGCCCTGCTCGAGGCGCCGACGCTCGTGACCCGGCGCGAAACTCTGGTGACGCTGCTCGAATTCTCGCTGCGCAGCGGTGATGTGGACGAGAAGATGCAATGACCGACACACCCGAGACCACAGCCTTCGACCGCAGGATGCTCGATGCACTGGTCTGCCCTCAGACGCATGGCATGCTGACCTATGACGCCGAGCGGCAGGAGCTGGTCTCGCGTGCCGCACACCTCGCCTATCCGATCCGCGACGGAATTCCGGTCATGCTCGCGGACGAGGCGCGCAAACTGGACTGATCCCCGAGGCCCTGACGACCTGACCGGTCCTTCGTCTTCAGCCCTCACTGTCCTGTTCACTGCATGAGGCGTGGCAGCGTCCCGCTCAGCCCAGCCGCCTCGCGGATGAAGGCGCGCCGAAGCGTTGGCAACCGGTTGACAGCGCCAAGGCCCAGGTCACGGGTCAGACGGATGACAGGATTGTCATTTGAAAACAGTCTATTGAACAGGTCTGTGCTGAACGCGAGCGTGGCTGTGTCGAACCGGCGCCACGCGGCATAGCGTTCCAGAACCGCGGCGCTGCCTGCATCTTCGCCCCGCCGCCGTGCATCGCCGAGGACTTCGGCAAGGGCGGCTGCATCGCGCAGGCCCGCGTTCAGGCCCTGTCCGGCAACAGGGTGGACGCCATGCGCCGCATCTCCGACCAGCGCGACCCGCTCTGCCACCATCGCACCGGCAAGGGACAGACCCAGCGGATAGCCCCATCGCTCTCCGGCCAGCGTGATTGGGCCCAGAAAGCTGCCGAAGGCAGGTTTCAGGGCGGCCAGGAACTCTGCGTCCGGCATGGCCAGAAGCGCCTCGGCCCGGGCACGCCGTTCGGACCAGACGATGGTGGACAGGTTGCCCCGCAAGGGCAGGATGGCCAGCGGTCCCCCCGGCATGAAGAACTGATGCGCGACACCGCCATGCGGCCGTTCGTGGGCTACGGCACAGACCACCGCTGTCTGTCCGTAATCCCACCCCGTCCGACGGATGCCGGCCCGCGCGGCAGTGCCGCTTTGCCGACCGTCACACCCGACGATCAGCGCCCCCGGAATGACCTCGCCCGAGGCGAGCGTCACGGCCGCGCCCCCCGGACCGGTTTCTTGCGCGACGACAGTTTCGCCGGCGCGATGCGTCACCTGCGGCGCCTCTGCCAGCGCATCGAGAAAGGCGCGGCGCAGGTGGCGGTCCTCGACCATGAAGCCCATCGGGCCTTCCTCGATCTCGGCATGATCGAAGGCAAGCATCCAGGGGCTCGGCCCTTCTCCGGCGCGGCCGTCGGTAACCTTGATCTCGAGGATCGGCTGTGCCCCGGCCGCGACCCGGTCCCAGATGCCGATGGCGCGCAAAAGACGCTGCGAGGCGAGTGCAAGCGCATAGGACCGCCCGTCGAAGCCCGGATCGGCGCGCGTCTCTCGCGGGAGCGAGTCGATGACGGTGACCCCGAACCCTCCTGCCGCCAGCGCGACTGCCAGGGCCGGCCCGTTCAGACCGCCGCCGACGATGATGATGTCCTGCCGTCCCGCCATGGCCGCAGCTAGCGCCGTGGCGATGCGATTGTCCATGCGCCCTCTCGCCGCTAGGGTGCCGCAGCATCAGGCGAGGGGTGAACATGGATATCCTCAAGGCCAGCGCTGCCGATCTCGGGCGAGCCATCGGCGCGGGCCGGCTCGACCCGCGCGATCTCGCCGAGGCTTTCCTCGCGGCGATCGACGGTCATGCCTTGCGCGACCGCATCTTTACCAGCCTGACGCCCACCCGTGCCCGGGCCGAAGCCGCCGCCGCCGCTGCCCGCGCGGCAGCCGGTCACCGGCTCTCGGCGCTCGATGGTGTGCCGCTGTCGTGGAAGGACCTCTTCGACAGCGCCGGGACAGCGACAGAGGCGGGCACCCTTCTGATGAAGGGGCGGGTCCCTGCGCAGGATGCCAAGGTCCTGCGCAACGCCACCGCGATGGGTACGGTCTGTCTTGGCAAGACGCATATGTCCGAAATTGCCTTTTCGGGCCTCGGCTACAATCCGGTGACTGCGACGCCGCCTTGTGTCAACGATCCCGACGCCGTGCCCGGCGGCTCCTCCTCGGGGGCCGCCGCCTCGGTCGCCTTCGGCCTCGCGCCCGGGGCCGTCGGCTCCGATACCGGCGGGTCGATCCGCATCCCGGCCGCCTGGAATGATCTGGTCGGCTTCAAGCCTACCCACGGCGCCCATCCGCTCACCGGTGTCGTGCCGCTCTGCGCCTCGTTCGATACGGTCGGCCCGCTCGCCCGCTCGGTCGAGGATGCGGCCCTGATCGACGCCGTGCTCGGGGGCGGCAGGCCCGTCGATCTCGCGGGTGCGACGCTTGCGGGCGCGCGCCTGCTCATCCTCGATACCGTGGTGACCGAGGATATCGACCCCGCACCCGCCGCGGCCTTTGCCGCGGCCGTCGACCGGCTTTCCCGTGCCGGCGCCCGGATCAGTCACGCCCGCTTTCCTGGTCTCCTGCGCGCCTACGAGCTCGCCTTGCCGCTCTACGGCGCCGAGGCCTATGCCTTCTGGCGCCCCCATGTCGAGGCCGCGCCCCATCTGATGTACGAACGCATCCTGGAACGCGTGCGCGGCGGCGGTGATGTGCGCGCCTGCGACTGGATCGCCGGCTGGGACGAATTGCGCGCGATCCGCGCCGCCTATCTGGCCGCCACCGCCGGCCATGACGCGGTCATCTGCCCCACCGCCACCTGCCTGCCGCCCAAGGTGGAACGGCTGGCCGCGGATGCCGATCATTACCGCGCCATCAATCTGCGGACGCTGCGCAACACCCGGATGGGCAACCTGATGGGGTTGACGTCGGTCACGCTGCCCGCCGGCACGCCATCATGTGGGATCATGTTCAATGCCGCACCGGGCCATGACGCGTACCTTCTGCGTCTGGCCCGCGCGGCCGAGATCGCGCTCGGCTGACCGCCCCCGCCCCCCCGGCCAGGCCCCCTGCGCAAAGGAGACCCGCCATGACCCGCTTCAACCAGCCGCTCGGCGGCAACACCATGCCCCGCTTCGGCGGGCCGGCCACGATGATGCGCCTGCCCGCGCAGGACACGGCCGAGGGGCTCGACGCCTGCTTTGTCGGCATCCCGCTCGACATCGGCACATCCAACCGCTCGGGCACGCGCCTCGGCCCGCGCCAGATTCGCGACGAAAGCCGGATGATCCGGCCCTACAACATGGCCACCCGCGCTGCCCCCTTCGACAGCCTCCAGGTGGCCGATATCGGCGATGTGCCGATCAACACCTTCGATCTCAAGGCCTCGGTCGACATCATCACCGGTCATTATCGGGGCATCCTCGCCCATGGTACGATCCCGCTCACGCTCGGGGGCGACCATACGCTGACCTGGCCGATCCTGCGCGCGATGAAGGAACGGTACGGCCCCGTCGCGCTGATCCATGTCGATGCCCATGCCGACATCAACGACACGATGTTCGGCGAAAGGGTCGCGCATGGCTGCCCTTTTCGGCGGGCGTGGGAGGATGGCTGCCTGATCAATGACCGCGTCTTCCAGATCGGCCTGCGCGGCACAGGCTATGCGGCCGAGGATTTCGACTGGGCCCGCGGGCAGGGCTGGACGGTCGTGCAGGCCGAAGAGCTCTGGTACCGTTCCGCCGCGCCCCTGATGGAGAAGGTGCGCGCCGCGATCGGCGATGCGCCCTGCTATCTCACCTACGACATCGACAGCCTTGATCCTGCCTTTGCTCCGGGGACCGGCACGGTGGAACCGGGGGGGCTCTCGACCTGGCAGGCTCTCGAAATCGTGCGGGGCGCGGCGGGGTTGAACCTTGTGGGCTGCGATCTGGTCGAGGTCTCACCCCCTTACGACCCTTCGGGCAATACCGCGCTGATCGCGGCGAACCTGCTGTACGAGATGCTGTGCGTCCTGCCGGGTGTGCGGCGGGGTTAGCCGCGTTCAGCCACCTTGCCGCCCGGCAGAAGCGCCTCGGGCGGATGGGTGACGACACGGTCGCCCTCGGCCAGCCCTTTGATCACCTCTACCGCAGTCTCACCTCTCTGTCCCAGCGTGACGGTGGCCAGTTCGGCAATCCCCTCGCTCACGCGGAACACCGCCCAGCCCTCGCCCTCCCGAAAGACGGCCGAAACCGGGACCTGCAGCACATCATTGGCCTGCCACAGGGTGATCCGGAGAAAGACGGCGAAGTTGTGCCCAAGCGCCTGCCGCTCTTGCCAGGGTGTCAGGATGTCGAAGACGGCATCGACCCGCTGCTCCTCGATCCCGAGGGCCGAGACTTCGGTACGGGCGACCGGTTCGATCGATTTAAGCCGCGCGCTCAGCGCCGGACCGCCCCAGCGTTCCACCTTGGCAACTGCGCCGGGCGGCAGTCGCACGGCATCGGCTGACAGAAGGTCGGCCACGATTTCAAGGTCGCTGGGATCGCCGATCGAAACCAGCGCCGCCCCCGGCAGAACCGGCCGCGCGCTTTCCGCGCCAAGCGCGAGCACGACGCCCGATGCGGGAGCGCGGATTTCGATGGCCCGCCTCGAGCCGGGAGCGTCTTCCTCGATCAACGCGGCGGCAGTGCGGTCTCGGGCGCTCACCTGCATGGCTCGGGACGACTGCGCCGCGGCGACGGCTGCCTCAGCGGTGCGCAGAATCTGTTCGGCATCTTCAAGCCGTGTCATCGAGGCTACGCCACGTTCGACCAGAGCCCTGGCACGGTCGTGCTGCGACTGAGCATAGTCACGTTCCTCTTCGGCCTCAGCCAGTTGCGCTTCGGCCAAGGCAAGGGCGGCTTCCGACTGGCGCAAGGTCGCCTCGGCCTCGGCCCGGGTCCTGGCGTCAAGCAGCGCGGGGACGACGGGTTCGACCACGGCCACGACCGTCTGCCCTGCCAAGACCCTGTCGCCCACGGCGACCGGGGAGCGCTGCGCTGTGCCCGCGATGGGCGAAGCCACTTCCCAGATGTCGCGGATCCGGGTGCGGCCATCGGCGGGGATGGTGACCGACAGGGTACCCCGTGTCACCGGCGCAAGGTCCACCATCACGGGTTCAGGCCGGAAGGCGATAAAGGCCAGGACCCCGGCGAGGGCCACGCCGCCCAGAGAAAGCGCGATCATGCGTGGTGTCATCGGTCACTCCCTTGTCTTGAGCACGGCCACGAGGTCCAACCTGTCCACCCGACGGCGTACCACCATTACCGCGCCCAGCGCCGCAATCAGCGTCACGAGCGAGGCCCAGGCATACGTCGACGGCAGCAGCACAAGTGGCACCGAATAAAGGTCAGAGGAGAAACCCTCTGTCAGCATGCGGGCGACCAGATAGCCGATCCACCAGCCAAGGGGCTGCGCCAGAAGCGCCAGCAGCACAGTCTCGGCCACGAGCACCGTGCTCACCTCGGCGCGGGTGAAGCCGAGGATGCGCAGCGAGGCAAGTTCGCGCGCCCGTTCGGAAAGAAGGATGCGCGCCCCGTTGTAGGCCACGCCGACGGTGATCACCACACCGAGCGTGATGTAGATCGTCGTCACAAGGATGACGTTCTCTCCGATCGTTTCCTCGAACGACTGGCGGTTGGCATTGATTTGCACCACGCCCATCACCCTGGGCATGGCTTTGGCTGCCGCGTGAAAGGCGGTGGTTTCGGCGGGGTCGAGGGTCACGTTGACACTGCTGACCGATGGCGCTTCGCGCAGAAGCCCCGCGACCGTTTCGGCGTCCATATAGGCTCCAAGGCCGAAATATTGTGTCACGATTCCCGAAACCGGCACTTCCTGCGGGGCTGAGTCCCGACCGAGAAATTCCACCCCGATCATGTCGCCCGGCCTTGCTTGCAGGACCTCGGCAAGCCGCTCGGACAGCAGGATCCCGCCCCGGGGCGCGGTCACGAACCGGCCCTCGCCGTCGACGATGCGCGAAAGGTCCGTCCCCGGCCGGCGTGCCTCGATTGCCGTCATCCGGCTGACAGGTCCGTGTCGCAGCCGGACGGGCAGCACGGCCTGCCCTTCGGCCACGAGCACGCCCGGCATGCGTGACACCCCGGCCGTTGCACTGTCGGACGCAGGGCCGGCGAGGACCAGAGTCACGTCCTGCCGGTTGGCCTGGTTAAAGGCCTGGTCGATGAGCTTTGCCAGCGAATCCCCGAAGAACGACGACGCGACAAGGACAGCAGTCGCCAGCGCCATGCCAAGCGTCGACAGGGCCGAGCGGACAGGCCATCGGGTGATTCCGCGCAAGACCATCATGCCGATCTGCCGCACCCCGAGAGCGGCGAACAGCCGGTCTGAGAGGCCGCGCCGGAAATGCGGCGGTGCCGGCGGCGCCATCGCAACCGAAGGCGCCAGTCGTGCCGCCCCAAGCGCTGCATTCAGCGCGCCTGCCGTCGCAGCGATCAGGCCTAGCCCACCGGAAATGGCGTAAGCGCGCCACGACACCGCAGTGATGAGAAACGGAAAGGTGAAGAATTCCGCGTAAAGACGGGCCATTGCCCGGGCGAGCCAGGTGCCGGCCGTCCAGCCCAGGGTCACCCCGACAAGCGCGATGAGCGTACCGAACAGCAGGTAATGCACCGCGACCGTCAGATTGCGGTAACCGATCGCCTTGAGCAGGCCGATTTCGGGGCGGTGAAGTTCGATCACGCGCGACATGACCATGCCGACCAGAAACACGGTGATCCCCAGAAAGACCGGCGGCAGGATCAGCGCCATCGCCTGAAGCTGCCGGATTTCGGCGTCGATGAAGGCATGCGACGTCTGATCCGCCCTGCCATAGGCGCCAAGCCCGCCATAGGGTTGCAGCAGCCGGTCGAGCGCGTCGATGACATCGGCCTGCCTTGCGCCCGGCTGCAGGGTCAGGGCAGCTTCGGTAAAGGCGCCGGTCATGCCGAAAGCTGCGGCGACGGCGCGTTCGGGCATCCAGATCACCCCGAAGCCGGCATTGTCCGGCATCATCGCACCGGGGCCTATCGTATAGATGAATTCGGGGCTGAGCACGGTTCCGCTGACGACGAGTTCGCGCCTGTGGCCATTGAGATTGGCGATGAAGCGATCGCCCGGGCGGAACCCGTTCGCCTGGGCGAAGGGGGCGCTGACCACGACCTCGCCGGTTGCCTGAGGGTCGGGCCAGTCCCCGGTCTGCAGGACAGGAAGGTTGAGCCGCGGCGGCCCCCCGTCGGCGGGAAGAGACAGGATGCGCCCCATGGCCGCCGTCTCTCGGCCTTCAATATCAAGCATCGCGATACGCGATACACGCGCTTCGGCGGCGGCTACCCCTGGAATGTCTGAAATTTCGTCAAGCAGCGTGCGTGGCGCGCGATTCACTTCGACAAAGACTTCGGCAAAACGGTTTCGGTCATAATAGGCGGCACGCGTTTCCTGAAGCGCACGTGACATCCCCGACGACATCAGGATGACCGCGACGCCGCAAGCCAGCACGAGCGCGATCGCAATCCCCTGTGTCCTGAGCCGCAGGACCCCGCGCACCAGCATCCGGTCAAGCGCGCGCATCACCAGACGATCTCGGCTGCGCTGGCGCGCGTCGCGTTCACGGTGATTTCCGCCACCCGTCCGTCCTGGAAGCGGATGACCCGATGTGCCATCGCGCGGATGGCCGCGTTGTGGGTGATGACAACGGTTGTCGTACCGAAGGCGGAATTCGCCTCGGCCAGGACTTCCAGCACGCGCACGCCCGTCTTGCTGTCAAGCGCACCGGTGGGTTCATCGCACAGAAGCACTTCCGGCCGCTTGGCGATGGCGCGGGCGATGGCGACGCGTTGCTGTTCGCCGCCCGAAAGTTCGGCCGGGAAATGGTTGATCCGGTCGGCAAGGCCGACCAGGGCGAGCGCTTCCTCGGGGCGCATCGAATGGGCGACGACATCGGTCACAAGCTGGACATTCTCCCGCGCCGACAGGCTGGCGACAAGGTTGTAGAACTGGAACACGAAGCCCACGTGGTCGCGGCGGTACCTCGTCAGCTCCCGGTCGTTCATGGCAGTGATTTCAGAGTCACGGAACCAGACGCGGCCCGAGCTCGCGTGGTCGAGCCCGCCGAGGATGTTGAGAAGCGTCGACTTTCCCGACCCCGACGGCCCGAGCAGCACGGTGAATTCGCCGCTGTACAGGATGAGGTCGACATGGTCGAGCGCACGCACCTCGGCCGGGCCCGTGGCGTAAGTCTTGGTCACCGCCTCGGTGCGAAAGACCGGTGCCGCGGGGTCCGTCATGCCGCATCTCCTAGCCGGAAAGGTTCGGCCCAGCCTTGTCCTCTGTCAATCCCGCCCGGCTGCGGCGGCCTCTGCCAGCGCTGCCGCCACGGCCGCGTCGGACGTCTGGCCAAAATCTGCATAATGCATCCCCACTGCGACAAAAGGCTCTGGCACGGCCAGACAGACGATGCTGTCTGCCTCTGCGGCCAGCCTGGCCAGTGCATCCCCGGCGGCAACCGGTACTGCCAGCACCACTTGCGAAGGTCCCGCCTGCCGCACCGCGCGCAGCGCGGCACACATGGTAGCCCCGGTGGCGATTCCGTCATCGACGACGATCGCACTTCTTCCCGCCAGCGACGCACGCGGTCGGTCCCCCAGATAGACCGCTCGCCGTCGCGCAAGCTCGGCCGTTTCCTGCGCCACAACCGGTGCCAGCGACGCTTCGTCCAGCCCCGCTGCCTGCAGCACTGGCGCATTGATCACCCGCACGAGCGGATCGCCATCCGCCAGCGCTCCTGCGGCCAGTTCCTCATGCCCCGGCAGGCCAAGCTTGCGCACGATGATCAGGTCAAGCGGCGCCTTCAGAGCCCGCGCCACCTCGGCCGCCACCGGCACCCCGCCGCGCGGCAATGCCAGCACGACCGGGTCGTGTAGGTCCAGTCCGGCCAGCCGCCGGCCAAGGCGGCGCCCGGCGTCGGCGCGGTCGGCAAAACGCATGTCGGCCTCCATTCACAACCCCGGCAGATCAACGACAAGCGCGGCATGGTCACTGGCATGCGGCCGGTGCCGACCGACCAGCGGCAGCCGCGCATCGCCCTCGGGATTCACTGACCGGTCCAGGCCAAAGCGTACCACCACCGGCTGCGCCTCTGGCCAGCGCGCCGCCAGCGAGGGCGAGGCAAGGAACCGGTCCGGGCAGGACAGGGCCCCGGTCACCGGATCGCAATAGGTCCAGCGATCCGGCACCGCCGTCCGCTCGGTCAGATCGACAGCAAAGCCTTCGGCGAACAGCGCCTCTCCGTCCGGATCATTCAGGTCCCCTGCGACCAGCCACATTTCTCCGGGCCCATGCGCCCTTGACACCAACCGGCAAAGCGCGGCCGCCTCCAGCCTTCGGACCCGCGCCGCGGCCGTGCGGTCCGGGCCCGGCGCCTTGAAATGCACGACCCAGAGCGTCAGTCCACCGAGATCGACTTGCAGCGCGTCGCGCCGGAAGAGCGGACGGTCCGGACGGTCTGCTGCAAGACCAAGCGCGCGGGGGGTGACTGCGGCATGGCTGCGGGTCGCGATGACCGGTCGCCGCGACATCAGCGCCAGATCGAGGCCGCGGCCGTCATTGCCCGGCAGGCACAGCCGGTCCGGATAGGGCGCGACACCCAGCGGCAGCAGCACATGGTCGTGGAAATGGTCCAGTGTCGTCTGGTCGAAGACCTCCTGCATCGCCAGCACGTCGGCGTCGACGAGCGCCACAATCTCGGCCGTCAGGCGCCGGTCGAGCGGGTCGAGGCGGCGGGCCGCGGCGACCGTGTCGCGGGGGTCGTCGGCATCGCGGGCGCCGTCGAGGCGGTCGCCGCGCAGGCGGAGGTTCTGGACGTTGAAGGTCGCGATACGCATGGCGTTACAATCGCCCGCGCCGGCCAGCGCCGCCTTGCGCTGGATCAAGTGGGATTTTTCCCATGTCTGTCAGAGGTTTGTCAGAGGGCGCACGGGGCGTGGTGGGTGGTGAGGGACTCGAACCCCCGACATTCTCGATGTAAGCGAGACGCTCTACCAACTGAGCTAACCACCCCTCAAGCGGCCATAGCGCCACGGGTCCTCTCTGGCAAGCCCGGGGAGGGCGGTCGGCAAGGGGGCGGGGCTGGGGCCGGCTGACTTGCAGCGGGCGGGGGGGCTTGCTAAACCCCGTTCCGGGCCGGATTAGCTTAGTCAGTTCAAAGCAGCGCTCTTGTAAAGCGAAGATCGTCGGGGCGGAGCCGACATCCGGCACCATCAGAGCACTGCGGACCACGTCGCGGCGATACCCCGCGAATCAGGGGTTAACGCGCTGATTTCGGTTCGAAACGGGCTTTCGGTATCACGTCGGTAT
>JBEIDZ010000032.1:0-12454 GCA_040383215.1 Paracoccaceae bacterium
ATCGAGGTCCGATCCGCGCCGATCACGCAACACGCCCGCCGCTCGCTCATCTCGTGGCGCTCCACGAGGATCGCGACGGCTTCGCGCCTGGCGGCGGACGTCACCACTTTCGCGGCAGGAGATCCTTCAACGCCGCATGGCGCGGCCCGTGGCGGGCGTTTCGATCTCCGGCGGGTGTTGGGGGCTGGGGGCCTTGCCTGTCTCTGCACGATCGAGGCCGCGACCTTCTGCGGTGCAGGCGGCTCTCGGGGCCGGGTCGATCCGGCCCGATCCCCGCCGGGTCTTTGGGGAACGCCCTGCCGCCGTCGCGCAGGTGCCTGGCGAAGGTTCCAACATCCGTGGCGCGCTGGTGTTGAGAGGGCAGCATCGCGAAGACGGAGATCGGGCCGACTTCGACAAAGCCGCGATGGAAGACGATCGTCTCGTCGGGCCGGACTCTAGCATCAGATGGAGGAGTTCTCGGGGGTCAGAGCACCCGGGGCGGTTCAATCCGTGCCGTCGCGGCCTGGATTGATCTGGTCAGCACGGCGCCCCGACTGGCTGAACCGCAGTGCGACATGCCCGAGGCGCGGCCTCTCGGCTGAACGTCCCGGCACCTCGCGGGGTATGCCTCATCACGGATTGTCAGAAACCTGTCGGTTGGCTGTCGCAAAACCATCATGACACAGACTTAACGAGGGCGGTGGCAGTCTGATCAAGGGACACTACCATGAAACATCTACTTGCAACCGGCCTATTGGCAGTATCGGTTGCCTCTGCGGCACCCGCTCTGGCGCAGGACACGATCCGTTTCGCCGTGACCGACATCGACGGTCTGGAAGAACTGCAACAGAACATGGGCCCGTTCAAGGATGCCTTCGAGGCAGCCTCTGGCCTGAAGGTGGAATTCTTTCCTGTCTCCGGACGTACGGTTGCGGTCGAGGCGATGGCCGCCGATCAGGTTGATTTCGTGCTGACCGGTCCTGCCGAATATGTGGTCTTCAACGCACGGCTAGATGCGCAGCCCGTGGTTGTCTGGGAACGGCCGGAGTACTATTCCAACCTTGTCGTGCTGGATTCCAGCCCGGCGCAGACCCCCGCTGATCTGAAGGGTCAGAAGATCTCGTTTGGCGAAATCGGCTCGACATCGCAGCATCTGGGTCCTGTCACGATCCTCTCCGCGGCCGGGCTGACCTACGGCACCGATTACGAGCCGGTCTTCCTCAATCGCAACGTCGCCGTCGAGGCGCTGATCGCGGGCGAGATCGGGGCGGTCGGGCTGAACCTGACCCACATCAAGAGCATCACCGAAAAGTTCCCCGACCAGTCGTTCCGCGTCATCGGGCGCGGAGACCCTTTGCCAAGTGATCTGTTGCTGGTTTCGTCGACCGTGTCGCCCGAAGTCGTCAATCTGGTGCGTCAGACCTTCGTCGACCATGGCGCGGAGCTTCTTGCCGCGGTGACATCGACGGAAGCAAACGCCAAGTTCATCGGTGGCGGCTTCACGACCGATGTGGACGATGACGACTATGATCTTGTCCGCAACATGTTCGCCAATATCGGCGTGACCGAGTTTCAGGAATTCGTCGGCGAATAGACCGAGTAACGGAACCCGGCTGATGAACCTGCCGCTCAGGGTTATTGATCACGGGACAGGCGTCACGTCGGTGGCGCCTGTCCTGTCTGTTTCCGGTCTGACAAAATCCTATGACGGCAGGACGATCCTTGACGGCCTCGATTTCGTGATTGCAGAACGGCAATCCACCGCGCTGATCGGTGCAAACGGATCGGGCAAATCGACCCTGCTGCGGTGTCTGATCCGCCTGACTGAACCTACAGAGGGCCGGATCGACATGCTGGGCCAGAATGTGACCGCGCTTCCGCCCCGTGACCTGCGCCGTTTCCGAGCTGAGGTCGGGATCGTCTGGCAGCGGCATAATCTGGTGCCGCGCATATCCGCACTTTCGAACGTCATCCACGGCGTGCAGTCTCGGATGTCCGGCCCGCGCTCATGGTTTCAGGCGCTGGCCCCGGCGAACGTGCGGGACGAGGCAATGGCCTGTCTGGACCGTGTCGGACTGGCCGACAGGGCCGTCGCGCGGGTTGACAGCCTGTCGGGCGGCCAGCAGCAGCGTGTCGCCATTGCCCGCATGCTGATGCAGCGCCCCGCCTTCATTCTCGCCGATGAACCGGACGCGAGTCTTGATCCACAGACCGGTGAAGAGGTGATGGCTCTGCTTCTCGGACTTGTCCGGGAGGAGGGATTGTCGCTGCTGATGATTTCGCATCGGCTCGAGCATACGCTGCGGTTCTCCGACCGTATCCTTGGCCTGTCGCAGGGGCGCATCACGCTGGACCAGCCGACCGGCAGGGCCAATGCCGCCGACCTGCGCAGGTTCTTTGACCATCCTGAGGCCCGATGACCACCCTCTCCGTTCCTGCGCCGCCGCGCTTTCGCCCGATGGGGCTGGTCAATTATGCGGCACTTCTGCTCGTGCTCGGGCTCATCGTCTCTTCGCTTGCAGCTACGGCGCCTGCGCTGGACAAACTCTGGCGCGGTCTCGCGCGGCTGTTTTCACCGTCGGGTCTGCTGACCCAGATGTTCCCGCCCGACTTCAGCCGGATCGAGCCGATCTCGTGGAAGCTGCTGGAAACGCTGCAAATGGCGGTGGCGGGCTGCTTTCTGGGGCTGATCCTTGCGGTTCCCTTTGCGATCCTTGCGACTGACCGACTGTCGCCACACCCGCTTGTCCGGCATGCCGCCCGTGCTGTCATCGCGTTGTTCCGTACCGTGCCTGACCTGGTCTGGGCCATCATCTTTATCATCATTGTCGGGCTTGGACCGGCGGCGGGCGTCATGGCGATCATGGTGGACAAGATCGGCTTTGCCGGCCGCTTCTTTGCCGAGGCGATGGAGGAAACCGACCCCGGCCCGCAGGATGCGTTGCGCGCCATCGGGGCGAGCAGGCTTGGCATGATCGTGTCGGCCGTGTTCCCGGCCTGCCTGCCCTCATTCACCGCCACGTCGCTCTTTGCGCTTGAAAAATCGGTACGGGGCTCGGCAGCCCTCGGGCTTGTCGGGGCCGGGGGGATCGGGGTTGAACTGAAGGTTGCCTTTGACCTCTTCAACTATGACGAAGCGCTGGCCATCATCCTGCTGATGCTGGCACTGGTCATCGCGGTCGAACAGGGGTCAGGATGGATCCGGAGAAAGCTGATATGACAACAGAGACCGCGCATCATTACTGGGACGACCAGTGGAAGACCGCCGATGCCGGCAGCCCCTGGGCGCAGGCCGAGCCCTGGGTGATCGACCATGCCCGCACGCTTGCCCCCGGCAGCCGTATTCTTGACCTTGGCGCGGGGATCGGACGGCACGCGCTGGCATTCGCAGCCATGGGGCATGATGTCGTGGCACTTGATGCCGCCGGGACCTCGGCCAAGAGCATAGCTGCGGCCAGCGCCTCCAAAGGCCTGACCGTCAGGACGCATCTGGCATCGATGACCGACCTGCCCTTCGAACAGGGTGCCTTCGACCATGTGCTGAGCTGGAATGTCATCTACCACGGCGATGAAACCGTCGTGCGCCGGACGCTTGACGAAGTCACCCGCGTGACCCGCGGCGGCGGCACCCTCATGGCGACGATGCTGTCATCCCGCCGTCTGCCGGTCGAGCAGGCCCGGGCTGCCGGGCGCGAGATCAGCCGCAACACCTGGGTCTTTGACGGCCCCGGTGACAAGGTCCACCCGCACTACTTCTGCACCGCGACCGATCTGCTGGCGCTGATGCCCGGTTTCGAGATCCTGACACTCTTTGATCGCCCGCATGACAAGCCGGGATCATGGCACTGGCATCTCCTGGCCGAGCGTCTGGGATGACCGCCGAACTGATCGAAGGGGCCCTCGTCATCCTTGACGACCGCATGACCACCGCCTCGGTGCGGATCGAGGGGGGGCTGATCACCGGTATTGACGTCGCGCGGGACGGTGCAAGGGTCTTGCCGGGAGAGGGGCGGATCCTGGCGCCTGCCCTGGTGGATGTCCACGGTGACGCCTTTGAACGCCAGATCATGCCACGCCCCGGCGTGATCGTCCCGACCGAGACCGCGATGCTGGAAACCGACAGGCAACTGGCGGCCAATGGCATTGCGACGGCCTATCACGCGCTGACCCTTTCGTGGGAACCGGGGTTGCGGTCGGTCGAGGTGGGCTGGCAGGTCGTTCGCGCGCTCGAAGCGCTGAAGGACCGCATGACCACCAGCAACCACATCCAGTTGCGCTGGGAAACCTTCTACCCTCAGGCCGAGCCCCTGATTGCGCATGTCCTGTCCAACCATGACCGGCCCGCGCTGGCCTTCAACGACCATACCACCGCAGCCCTCCTGCATCCCTCGATTGCCCTGCACGACCGCCCCTTCGACCATTTACCGGACTATCCCGTCACCGATCCGGGCTCGGCCGCCTTTCTGGCAAAGATGGCCGAACGCGCCAAAAGGTCGAGGATTTCGGCGGCGGAATATGTGGGACTGCTGACCAATGTCTGGGCGCGCCGGGCCGAGGTGCCGGGCTGGATCGACAGGATCGCCGCTCTTGCACGGGCCGCCCATGCGCCGATGCTGAGCCACGATGACACACAGGTCGAAACGCGCAGCTACTACCGGGATCGCGGCGCCAGTGTCGCCGAATTCCCGATGCATGAACGTGTGTTCCCGGCGGCGCGCGAGGCGGGCGATCAGATCGTTCTGGGCGCGCCGAATGCCATGCGCGGCGGTAGCCACCTGGGCAGTCCCGGTGCCGCCGACATGATTGCCCGCGGCCTGTGCGACATCCTGGCATCGGATTACTACTATCCCGCCATGCTGGGCGCGATGGCGCGCCTTCAGGCCGATCGCGTCGCACCACTGCCCGCGTTGTGGCAGCTGGTGTCCCGCAATCCGGCCCATGCGATGGGCCTGACCGACCGGGGCCGCATTGCGCCCGGGCTTCGTGCTGATCTCGTACTGCTTGACTGGCCCGACAACGCCACGCCCTCCCCCCTGCGCACCTGGGTCAGCGGCCGGGGTGGGTATTCCGCCATGACCTAGGTCCGCCGTCGGCTCCGGGCGGCACCGGCGCCCGATCCGGCGGCATCCGTTTTCCCGCCATTTGGCGAACCTTTACAAGAACGTCATCCCAGCTTCACCGCGCCGTTATGGCCCAACTCTCTAACGGGGCAAGACATCACGCAGGGAGAGTGTTCACATGCCGGATGGCAACCTTCCCGTCATCGGCGCGGCCCTGGCCGTGCCAGAGTTGGCCCAATTCCGCGAATGGCTGTTCGAGAAGGATCGCGATCTCGAGTTGCAGACCTTTCATGAACCCCGCGTCATCGCGGGTGACTGGAGGCCCCATGCCGAAGAGGCACGTCGCCTGCTCAGCGGTTACCGGGGCCGGCTCGGCATTCACGGCCCGTTCTGGGGTTTCACGATCGACTCGCTTGATCCCGGGATACGCAGCCTGGTTGCCCAGCGGATGAACACGGCCCTCGATATCTGCGATGCGGTTGGGGCCACGCAGATGGTCATCCATTCGCCCTATACGACATGGGACTACAATAATCTCGACCTCTATGCGACGGCCAGAACCTCTGTCATCGACTGTGTCCATGACACTCTGCAGGGCGCCGTTAAGCGCGCTCAGGATCAGGGCGTCACCCTGGTGCTCGAGAATATCGAGGACATCGACCCGCTGGACCGGCTCCGTCTGGCCGAAAGCTTCAATTCAGAGGCTGTGAAGCTGTCCATCGACACCGGGCATGCCGAATATGCCCGGCGTTCGACCGGTGCACCTCCGGTCGACTTCTTCGTCCGGGCTGCAGGACGCCAACTTGATCACGTCCATCTTCAGGATTCAGACGGCTATGCCGACCGGCACTGGGGGCTGGGCGAAGGCATGATCCTGTGGCCCTCGGTCTTTCGGGCATTGTCCGAGATCGAGGCAAGGCCGCGACTGATCCTCGAACTTCGGGACAAGAGGTTCATCGCCTCGTCCATGCGGTATCTGGCAGATCGGGGGCTGGGCCAATGACACTCAAGATCGTCGTGCTGAGCGACCTGCACATCGTTCGCGACGGGCAGACGTCGGTCACGCTGGATACTGCGGAACGTCTGCGCACCGGTGTCGCTGCGATCAATGCCCGCCACGCAGACGCCGATTTCGTGGCAATTGCCGGGGACCTGGCCGACCTTGGCGAACGCGAGGCCTATCTCCGGCTCAGGGACATCCTGGCGGATCTGGCTGTTCCGGTCCACATCACGATCGGCAATCACGACAACCGCGAGACATTTCTCGACGTCTTTGGTGCCGGCCTGGCCAGTCCGACCGGCTTTGTCGACAAGGTCATCGACATAAAGGGCTATCGCGTCATCCTGTTGGACAGTGCCATTGAGCCACCGCGCCATGACGGGTGGCTGGAACAGGTCCAGCTCGACTGGCTGCGTGATCGTCTGGCCGAGGCAACGGACCGCCCCGTTATCGTCATCCTTCACCACCACGCCAACCCGCTGCGCACTGCCGTCGACAACATCATCCTGCGCAACGGCCCCGCTTTTGCCGATGTCCTGGGCACGCATCCCGATATCCGCCAGGTCATTGCCGGCCACGTCCATTTCGCATCGACGGCAACCTGGCGCGGGATTGCATTCACTACGATCGCCGGCAGTCATTACAGCGTCACGATTCCGCTGGGCGAACCCGCCCCCGCTCCGCAGGAACTCTGGGGACCTGCCCAGATGGGCGTGATCCTTGCCGATGCGGATCACACCCTTGTTTACTTCGACAACTATCTCGATGGCAATGCCGCTCTTCCCTGACGCGAGGCGACCGTCTGCCTGCGGGACGGGCACGCATGATACAAGAGCTTTCCGCCGGGGTCATGTGTCTGTCGCAAGGCCGTGACGAAACATTCAATTGCAATGCGTCGTTTCGTTACGCGGCGCCCTTACGACCGACACAGCGTGCCGTCACGCCTTGCCAAAAGGAGAGAGATGATGAAATCTGCCCTGCCTTGCAGCGCTGCTGCTCTGTGTGTCCTTGCCGGGGTCGCCTCGGCCGAACCGGTCAGGTTCGAATATTGGTATGGCCTGACCGGCGACCTTGGTGCGGTCGTCCTGGAAACCTGCAACCGCTTTAACGCAAGTCAGGACGAGTACGAGGCCGTCTGCGTCGGCCAGGACGGTTACGACAAGGCCGTGCAGAATACCATCGCCGCCTTCCGCGCGGGCCAGCACCCGACGCTGTTGCAGGCCTTTGACGCAGGCACTGCCGATCTTATGCTGTCGGGTGAATTCTATCCGGTGAAACAGCTGATGGAAGACGCGGGCATCGCCGTAGATTGGGATGATTACTTCCCCGGTATCGCCAATTACTATTCTGCGTCCAACGGCGATTTCTTCTCGATGCCATGGAACTCCTCGACCCCGGTCTATTACTGGAACAGGGAGCATTTCGAGAAGGCCGGGATCACCGAAGCCCCGATCACCTGGGAAGGCCTGGAGGCTGCCTTTGTCAAGCTCAAGGAGTCCGGCCAGGCCTGCGCGCTGGCCTATGCGCCTTCGTCCTGGATCGATCTGGAGCAGTTCTCGATGGTCCACAACGCGCCGGTCGCCTCGAACGACAACGGCTATGCGGGGCTTGATACCGAGCTTCTCTTCAACACCACGCTGCACGTCAAGCATATGGAGAACATCCAGCGTTGGCTGAACGACGGCTATGCGCTGATGCGCACTCAGGCCGCCGGCAAGACGGCCCGCGACAGCTTTGTGGAAGGCGAATGCTCGGTCTTCTTCTCGTCGATCGCCGACCATAACACGTTCCACAAGCTGACGCCCACGTTTGCATGGGACGTGCAGATCATCCCGACCTATGAGGGCGTGGAGCGGACGAATTCGGTCGTGGGCGGCGCTTCGCTCTGGGTGCTGTCGGGCAAGACGGATGAGGAATACAAGGGTGCGGCCACCTACCTCGCCTTCCTCGCCACCAAGGAAGAGCAACAGTTCCTGCTGGAAAACACCGGCTATATCCCGGTGACCAAGTCGACCTACGACGCCCTGTTGGCTGAAGGCTTCTACTATAATGAACCCTTCATCCACCGTGACATCGCCATGAAGTCGCTGACCTGGACCGAACCCAACGAGTTGACCAGGGGCCTGCGTCTGGGCGGCATGATCCAGATCCGCGCCGAATGGCTGGCCGAGGTCGAAGCTGCCTTTGCCGGGCAGAAGACGCTGCAGGAGGCGCTGGATACCGCAGTTGCCCGTGGCAACGACGTGCTGGCGCGCTTTGCGCAGACCTATGCCGGCAAGTCCTTCCCCTGACACATAAAGATCGTGGGGCGCGGCCTTGCGGTCGCGCCCCAGAGTCGCCACGACCCGGGGACCCTGATGCGCCGTGCCCATTTCAAATTCAGCTGGATCGTCCCCGCGCTGCTTCTGCCGCAACTTCTTGTGATATTCGTCTTCTTCTACTGGCCCTCGGTCCAGGCGTTGTATTGGGCCTTTACGCTGGAACAGCCCTGGGGCGGCGGCAATACCTGGGTCGGGTTCGAGAACTTCCGCAACATAATGTCGGACCCCTACTACTGGGGCTCCGTGCGGGTGTCGACGATATATGCCCTCGCCACGACAGCGCTGGCAATGGGTATGGCGCTGGTGCTGGCCGTGTTCGTTGACCGCCAGCTTGTCGGGAGCCGCGTCTGGCGGGTGGCGACGATCTGGCCCTATGCCGTGGCCGCACCGGCCGTGGGCCTGGCCTTCCAGTTTGTCTTCAACCCGGGCGCGGGCATCTTCAGCTACATCAACGCCGTCGCGCCCGGCTGGTGGGACCTGTCCAAATACCCTTGGCAGGCGGTGACCGCGATCGTCATCGCCGGCGCCTGGAAACAGGTGGCCTACAGCTTCATCTTCTTTCTGGCTGCGCTCCAGTCGATTCCGCGCAGCCTGATCGAGGCCGCAGCGATGGACGGGGCCCGCCCGATGCGACGGATGCTGGACCTGCAACTGCCGCTTCTGACGCCCACCTTCTTTTTCCTTCTTGTCATCAACATCACCGACAGCTTCACCGACAGCTTTGGCATCGTCGATACCTTGACCGGCGGTGGGCCGTTCCGCGCGACAGAGTTGATGGTCTACCGGATCTATGCCGATGGCTTCCGGGGCTTCGACTATTCCGGCGCGGCGGCGCAATCGATCATCCTCATGGTTCTTGTCATGGCGCTGACCTTCATCCAGTTCCGCTACATTGAGCGGCGCGTTCATTATTCCTGAGGGCACCGCGATGATCGAACGTACCCCCATCCTTGACCTTTTGACCCATCTGATCCTGGCCTGCGGGATCGTCATCATCCTGGTGCCGATCTGGCTGGCCTTCGTTGCGGCAACTCTGGACCTGCAAGCCGTGAACAGCGCCCCGGTCGAGTTCTGGCCGGGTGACCAGCTTTGGCCAAACCTCAGGGAAGCCTGGATGCAGTCGGACTTTGGCCCGAAATTCATCAACAGCTTCATCGTCGCCATCGGGGTTGTGGTTGGCAAGATCGCGCTAGCCTGCATCACGGCCTTTGCCCTGGTGTTCTTCGACTTCCGCGCCCGGATGCTGATCTTCTGGGCGATCTTCATCACGTTGATGCTGCCCCTCGAGGTTCGCATTGTTCCCACATATGCGGTGGCCGCGAATGCTCTGTCGCCGTTCCAGACCATCCTCGATGCAACCGGCATCTCCTGGCTGTTGAAAACCCTGTCGGGGGTCGAGGTGGCGCTCCAATGGAACCTGCTCAACTCCTATACCGGGCTGATACTGCCGCTGGTTGCCACCGCTACCGGCACTTTCCTCTATCGCCAGTTCTTCCTGACCATCCCGGACGAGCTCGTCGAGGCCGCTCGTATGGATGGCGCGGGTGCGCTCAGGTTTCTGTGGGATGTTCTGATCCCGCTCTCCAAGACGAATATCGCGGCTCTGGCCACGATCATGTTCGTCTACGCCTGGAACCAGTATCTCTGGCCATTGCTGATCATCACCGACCGGGCGACATACGGGATGGTCGTGGTGCAGCTTTCCGACCTCGTTCCCGACCAGTTGACGACCGGGGGCGGCACGCCCACCTGGCATCTGGCGATGGCTGCGACAATGGTCGTCATGATCCCACCGATCCTGGTCGTTATCTTCATGCAGCGCTGGTTCGTGCGTGGCCTGATCAACACCGACAAGTGAGGCACCAAATGGCCGAGATCACCATCCGCAACATCGCCAAGACCTATGGCAAGACCACCGTCATGGAAGGCGTCAATCTTGACATCCGAAACGGCGAGTTCGTGGTGATCCTCGGCCCCTCGGGCTGCGGAAAGTCCACGCTGCTGCGTCTGATCGCTGGCCTCGAAGAGATCACGGGAGGAGAGATCACCATCGCCGGGCAGGTCGTCAACCAGCTCGAACCGCGCGAGCGCGGCTGCGCCATGGTGTTCCAGAACTACGCGCTTTACCCCCATATGACGGTGGCCGAAAACATCGGTTATGCGCTGAAGGTGGCCAGAGTGCCGAAGGCCGAACGGCTGTCCCGCATCGCCCAGACCGCAGCCAGCGTCGGCCTGACCGACTACCTCGATCGCAAGCCGGGCCAGCTCTCGGGCGGGCAGCGCCAGCGTGTGGCGATGGCTCGCGCCATCATCCGTGAACCAAAGGTGTTCCTGTTCGATGAACCGCTGTCGAATCTTGACGCGACGCTCCGGGTGCAGATGCGGCATGAGATCCGCAAGATCCACAACCGGATCGGCGCGACCAGCGTCTTTGTCACCCATGACCAGCACGAAGGCATGACGCTTGCCGACAGGCTTGTCGTGATGAACAAGGGCACCATCGAGCAGGTCGGCACGCCCGAGGACATCTATGAACGGCCCGCGAGCGTCTATGTCGCAGGCTTCATCGGCAGCCCGGCCATGAACTTTCTCCCTGGGCAGATCGAACGTGACGCTGTCGTCCTTGAGAACGGTGTCCGCCTGCCGGTTTCGGGTCTGTCGGGACGGGACGGGACAATGGTCCTGGCCGGTCTGCGCCCCGAACGGCTGGCCCTGGCGGGTCCGGGTCAGGGGCAAGTCGGTGCCCGCGTCGATTTTGTCGAGGAACTCGGTTCCGCACGGCTGGCGCATGTCCTGGTCGATGACATCTCGCTCTCCATCCTGACGGGCGAAAAGCTGCGGCTCGCCCAGGGCGACGACATCGGAATTTTTATCGCGCCAGGTGTGGTCCAGCTTTTTGACGGGGCAACCGGGCTGAGGATCGACATTGCATCCGACGCCGCGCTTCGGGCCGAGGCATTGTCCTGAGCGGACGGTCTGTCTTGGGCGGCTCAGCCCGCGCGGCCTCTCCGGCAAACGTGACTGATACGCAAGGCGCTCGGGCCCGCCAAGGTCATGCTTTCGCCGGAGAACCCGGTCGGTTAACCTCATGTTACCGGCACCGTTACGGGCTCCGCGTATTCCCACCCCGGTGGTCATCCCTGCCAGGCCTGATCATGTCCGCATCTGTCGCCTTGGCCCTGCTGGCTGCGGCCTCCACAGTGCATGCCGAAATCGTCCTGCGGGTCTCCCGTGACCTTGGGAATGGCGCGGCGTTGACCATTGATCCCAGTGATCCGAACCGGTTCCTGCCCGGCATGAATGGCGTCTACGAGGGGCTCGCCGCTTTCGACGCAGTGGGTCGTGTCAATCGGCATCCAATCGGGACCCCTGATCGGCGTCCAATTTTGCCCCCCCTTTGGTCGATGGAGATCAGGGCCTGAGCCGACGGAACCTCCAAGTGGTGCGGCAGTGTCCCCGGTAGTGGTTTAGGAGGCCGCGCGCGGAGCCCTTGGCGGAGCGCAGCGCGCGGCCGCGGGTGACGCTGGAAACCATCGCGCCAATGTGCAATGTTCCCGTCATCAGTCTGCCCGCCGTGGCATCCTGATCAAGCAGGCCCGCACCGAACGTCACGGTGACGATCAGCGCAAGCTACACCACTCCACGGGACAGCATCTCGGTGCCGTCCAGATTCTAGCAGAAGAAGCGGCGTGGCCAAGCCCGGACATGACGGTTGCCAAGCCGGTCGGCTATTGGCCTCGTAGGTCAAGTCGTTCCCACGTAACCGCGCGAGGCGACCCTGATCGACCCGGGCATGGCGTGAGGGAGTTGGAAGTCGTTCTGTAACCTTTTGATCTGATTACCCCCTGATCTTGGATGTATTCCCGCGCAAGGTAGTGAAAAGACCGGCTTACGCAGTGTTCTCCCGGGATCGCCAAGACTTCCCATCAAGCAATGATCATGATCGTCGATTTTCGGTGGCTTTCTCGCGCCCCACCTTGTGACCCACCACTGCGCCGACGCTTCCCCCGCCTTGTGTCCTCCGGTCGGCTCTGATGATGTGACCGCCCCCGGACGGCATCGATCTGCCAGGGTGGGGTGCGAGCATTCAC
>JBEIDZ010000033.1:0-12373 GCA_040383215.1 Paracoccaceae bacterium
CCTCTGGGTCCATGGTGCGGGTGGTGAGGGAGAGCGGCCCCGCGGCGCGGGTGGAATGCGGGGCGATGATGCCGGGGTTTTCTGGCGGGGCGGTGTTGCGGGTCCGGACATCTTCCCTGGCGAGGGGGCGGCAGGTGGTGCGTTCGTCGCGCAGGCCGCGGGTCGGGTGCAGCATGTCGGGCGCATACACCGGGGGGACCGGGCCGGAGGCGCAGCGCTGTCGACCTGCCACAGGGCGGGGGGGTGGCAGGTGCGGTGATGGCGGGGCGGTGGCGGGCGGGCTTTTCCTTTGCGGGGAATGTTTCTAGTGTCCGGCGCGCAGCAACCGGGGAGGGCGGGGTCCCTTCCCCCCAGCCACAGGATCAGGCCGATGTTCAGGGGTTCTCTTCCCGCGCTCGTCACGCCCTTTCGCAACGGCGAGGTGGATGTCGCGACGCTGAAGCGGCTGGTGGACTGGCATGTGGAGCAGGGCTCGCACGGGATCGTGCCGGTGGGGACGACGGGGGAGAGCCCGACGCTGAGCCATGAGGAGCACGATCTGGTCGTGGAGACCGTGGTGCGGCAGGCGGCGGGGCGGGTGCCGGTGATCGCGGGGGCGGGGTCGAACAACACCACCGAGACGGTGCGGCTGGTCGGGGCGGCGCGGCGGGCGGGGGCGGATGCGGCGCTGGTGGTGACGCCCTATTACAACAAGCCGACGCAGCGGGGGCTGATCGCGCATTTCACGGCCGCGGCGGACTGCGGGTTGCCGATCGTGATCTACAACATTCCGGGGCGGTCGGTCGTCGACATGACGCCGGCGACGATGGGGGAGCTTGCGCGCTTGCCGATGATCATCGGGGTGAAGGATGCGACGGGCGATCTGAGCCGGGTGCCGAAGACGCGGATCACCTGCGGGACGGATTTCGTGCAGCTGTCGGGCGAGGATGCGACGGCTTTGGGCTTCAACGCGCATGGGGGGGTGGGGTGCATCTCGGTCACGGCGAATGTGGCGCCGCGGCTTTGCGCGGCGTTCCAGGAGGCGACGCTGGCGGGGGATTATCGCACGGCGCTTGACTATCAGGACAGGCTGATGCCGCTGCATGAGGCGATCTTCATGGAGCCGGGGGTGGCGGGGGCGAAATACGGGCTGTCGCTGCTGGGGATGTGCGGCGAGGAGGTGCGCTCGCCGCTCACCACGCTGACGGAGGCGACGAAGGCTGCGATCCGGGCGGCGATGGTGCATGCGGGGTTGCTGAACTGACCCACGCTGGCCGGGCCGCGAACCTGCGCGGCGCCCTGTTCATGACGCTGGCGATGGCGGGCTTTGCCGCCGAGGACATGCTGATCAAGTCCGCGGCGACGGCGATGCCGACGGGGCAGGTGCTGTCGGTCATCGGGTGTGCGGGGCTGATCGTCTTTGCGGTGATGACGCGGGCGGCGGGGGACCGGGTCTGGGACGCGCGCTATCTGTCGCGGGGGATGATCGTCCGGTCGGGGTTCGAGGTGGCGGGGCGGCTGTTCTATACGTTGTCCTTCGTGCTGGTGCCGCTGACGGTGGCGACGGCGATCCTGCAGGCGGCGCCGCTGGTGGTGGTGGGTGGCGCGGCGCTGGTGCTGGGCGAGCGGGTGGAATGGCGGCGCTGGGCGGCGGTGGCGGCGGGGCTCGTGGGCGTGCTCCTGATCCTGCGGCCGGGGGTCGAGGGGTTCGATGCGCTGGCGCTGCTGGCGGTGCTGGGGATGCTGGGCTTTGCGGGGCGGGATCTGGCGACGCGGGCGGCGGCACCGGGGTTGTCGCACCGGCAGATGGGGGTGGCGGGGTTTGCGATGATGACGCTGGCCGGGCTGATCATCTGGGCGGTGGAGGGGCGGGCGGTCTGGCCGGAGGCACGGGGGGCGGGCCTGGTGGCGGGGGCTGTGGTGCTGGCGGTGCTGGCCTATCATGCGCTGACCATCGCGATGCGGACGGGCGAGGTGAGTGCCGTGGCGCCCTGGCGGTATACCCGGCTGGTCTTTGCGGGGATCGTGGGGCTGGCTGTCTTTGGTGAGCGGCCGGATGCGTATACGCTTCTGGGAAGTGCGATCGTGGTGGGCAGCGGGATCGTGGCGCTGGTGGCAGGGCGGCGGCGCGGGGGGTGATGGTCTGATCCCGTGCCTCCTGGCACGGGCGGGGCGGCGGGGGGCGCTGCCCCCCGCACCCCCCGCAAGGAGGGGGGCCGGGGCCCCCCTCCTTGACCGCCCCCGTGGTGCGGAGTCAGGCGGGGTCGCGGAGCCAGCCGGGGGCGAGGTCGATGCGGTCGCAGTCGGCGAGCGGCAGGAGGCGGGCGAGTTCGGCCATCAGGCGGTCGATGCGCTGGCGGCCCATGCGGATGCCGGGTTCGGGCCAGAAGGCGCGGAGGGCGAGGCGGCGGGCGTCACGCAAGGCGCGCAGGTCGAGCCGGCCGATCAGGGTTTCGCCTTCGAGGACGGGGAAGACGTAGTAGCCGTAGCGGCGCTGCGGTTCGGGGACGAAGATTTCGATCCGGTAGCGGAAGCCGAAGAGCCGTTCGGCGCGGGTGCGGTCGCGCAGGGCGGGGTCGAAGGGCGAGAGCAGGCGGATCCGGCCGGAGGGGGGCGGGAGGGCGGCGGCCTCGTCCGTCGTGCCGGGGCGGGCGACGGCGGGGCGGGTGCTGCCGTCGGCGAGGGTGACGGCGAGGGTGACAAGCCGGCCTGCGGCGGTTTCGGCGGCGCACCAGGCGCGGGCCTCGGCCGGGGTGGCGAGCGCCCAGAAGGCCGCAATCTGGTTCGCCGTGGCGAAACCGAGGCGGTCGAGCGCGGTCGCACAGGCCCAGTCGATGCTGTCCTGCGGATCGGGCCGGGCGGCCAGATGGGCAGCCGGGATCACGCGTTCGGTCAGGTCATAGACCTTGCGGAAGCCGTCACGCCGGGCGACGGCGATGCGGCCGGTGCGCCAGAGGTATTCGAGCGCGGTCTTGGAGGGATGCCAGTCCCACCAGCCGGTGGAGCGGCGGCTTTCGCCGGGGGCGAGGTCGGCGGACGTGCAGGCGCCGTCGCGCGCGATGCGGTCGAGCACGCTGTCGAAGCGGTCTTCGAAGGCGGCGCCCTGCCAGGCGCGCCAGCGCGGGGCGAGGCGGGCGGTATCGCGGGCAAAGCGGAGCCGCCAGTGGGGGAAGAACTCCATCGGGATGACGGCGGCGTCGTGGGTCCAATGTTCGAAGACGGCGCGGTGGCGGGTCTGCAGCGCGGCGAGCATGAGCGGCCGGTAGGCGGGGCGGCGCGACCAGAGGATCAGGTCATGGGCGCGGGCGAGGGTGTTGACGCTGTCGACCTGGACGAAACCGAGCGCGGAAATGGTGCCGGCGACATCGGCGGCGCGGCTGCCGCCCGCGGGCGCGGCCAGAAGGCCATGTCGGGCGAGAAAGAGCCGGCGGGCGTGCAGGTTGGAGAGGGCGGGGAAGGTCACGGACGGGGCGGGTTGCGCATCGCTTCGGCCTGGAGGATGCGGACCTGGCGCACGACCTCGACCAGAATGGCGGTGTAGATGCCCATGCTGAGGAGCCCATTGGCGGAGGCGAGCCCGGCCAGGAGCCGCCATTCGACGGGCAGGAGCACGTCGCCGAAGCCGAGCGTGGTGTAGGTCACGAGCGCGAAGTAGAGCGAGACCTCGAACCCGTCGAAGATGCCGAGCAGGTGGAAGGTCAGCGCCCAGACCCAGACACCGAGGGTGAAGAGCAGGATCACCGCGAGCGCGGCGCCGGAGAGGACCACCATCATCTTGATCCGGTGGGGCGGGCGGACGAGCCAGGCATGGCCGACAAGGAGCCGCGTTTCGAGCGCCCAGACGCCGAGGCCGCCGATCAGGATGGTGACGAGGATGATGGCGGAGCCGAGGGCAAGCTGGATGAACATGGGTCAGGTCCGGCGCATGGTGGACAGCGGCGCTGCGAGCCCTTATCTCGGGCCGGTCATGGCTGCGCAAGAGACGACGAAGAACTATCGGGTGATCGCCGAAAACCGGCGGGCGCGGTACGATTATGCCATCGAGGACGATCTGGAATGCGGGATCGTGCTGATGGGGTCGGAGGTGAAGTCGCTGCGCACTGGGCAGTCGAACATCGCCGAAAGCTATGCTGCGGTCGAGGGCGGGGAGCTGTGGCTGACGAATGCGCATGTCGCGCGCTATGAGCCGGCGCGGCAGTTCGGGCACGAGGAGCGGCGGCGGCGCAAGCTTCTGGTGACGCGCAAGCAGATGGCGCGGCTCTGGAGTGCGACGCAGCGCGAGGGAATGACGCTGGTGCCGCTGGTGCTTTACTTCGACGACAAGGGGCGGGTGAAGCTGAAGCTGGCCATCGCGAAGGGCAAGAAGCTGCATGACAAGCGCGCGACCGAGGCGACGCGCGACTGGGACCGGCAGAAGCGGCGGCTCCTGAAGGAGCACGGTTAAGGTTTACGGCGAGATTGTGTCTTTTCGAAACCCGCGCTAGGGTCCCGCGCACAGCGCCGAAGAGCGCTTGGTTGAAGGTCAACGGAAAGGGACGGAAATGGAACTTATCATCCAGCTGATCGGCGGGCTGATCGGTGGCAACGCAACGGGCGCTGTTGCCAAGAACCTGTCGCTTGGCACGGTGGGCAACAGCATCGCCGGGCTGATCGGTGGCATCGGTGGCGGCCAGATCATCAACATGCTGCTGTCCGGGGGCGGCGCGGCGGCTGCGGATGCGGCGGCGGCTGCCAGCGGGATGGACATCGGGTCGATCGTCAGCGGTCTGGCTGGCGGCGGTGTGGGCGGTGTGATCCTGACCGTGATCGCGGGCATCGTGAAGCGCGCGATGGCGAAGTAAGCCCAGAGAGCAGTAAGGACAGATCAGTCCTGGTCTTGTGCCGGTACCGGCTGCGCTGGTACCGGCAATTCCTGTTGGACCGGAAGGGAAGCCGCGATTCGGATCATGCGAGGGCAGGCAGGGTGAACGATGGCCGATGACCCGCGCACGATTGTTTCGACGGAGTGGCTGGGCGCCAGACTGGGCGACCCTTTGCTGCGGGTTCTGGATGGGTCCTGGCACATGCCGGCGGCCGGTCGCGACCCCGGGGCGGACTATGCGGCATGCCATATTCCGGGTGCGGTCTTCTTTGACATCGACGATATCGCGGACGACCGGTCGGACCTGCCGCACATGGCGCCGCCGGCCGAGAAGTTCGCGAGCCGGCTGCGGGCGATGGGTGTCGGCGACGGGCATCAGGTCGTGGTCTATGACACGGCCGGGGTGTTTTCGGCGCCGCGGGTGTGGTGGACATTCCGTCTCATGGGCAAGCGGGAGGTGGCGGTGCTGGATGGCGGCCTGCCGAAATGGCGGGCCGAAGGGCGGCCGGTCACGGCTTTGCCGACCGACGTCATGCAGCGGCACATGACCGTGCAAAGGATGCCGGCCGTTGTCGTCGATGTCACGGACGTTGCGCGGGCATCGAAGCTTGGTTCGCACACGATCATCGATGCACGCCCGGCCGGGCGGTTCCGCGGCGAGGCGCCGGAGCCGCGGCCAGGGCTGCGGTCGGGGCATATTCCGGGGTCGCGGAACCTCTGGTACGGGGATCTGCTGAACGCGGACGGGACGATGAAGGGGCCGGGCGCGCTGCGCGCGGCCTTTGATGCGGCGGGGATCGACCTTGGGCGGCCGGTCATCACGACCTGCGGGTCGGGGATCAGCGCGGCGATCCTGTCGCTCGCGCTCGAGCGGATCGGGAAGACGGACCACGCGCTTTATGACGGGTCATGGACGGAATGGGGCGGGTATGACGACCTGCCGGTTGCGAAGGGGAAGGCGTGATGTTCGAGCATCTGAAAGAACAGCCGGCGGACAAGATCCTGGCGCTGATGGCGGCCTACCGGGACGATCCGCGCAAGGACAAGATCGACCTCGGCGTGGGTGTCTACAAGGATGCGACGGGGCTCACGCCGGTGATGCGGGCGGTCAAGGCGGCCGAGCGGCGCATCTGGGAGACGCAGGAGACCAAGACCTATACCGGGCTTGCGGGTGATCCGACCTTTGCCGAGGCGATGATCGGGCTGGTGCTGGGCGGCGCGGTGGCGCGCGAGCGGGTGGCGGCGGTGGCGACGCCGGGCGGCACGGGGGCGATCCGGCAGGCACTGGAGCTGATCCGGCTGGCCACACCGGGGGCGACGGTGTGGCTGTCGGCGCCGACCTGGCCGAACCATCCCTCGATCGTGAGGTATCTGGGCATGAAGCTGGCCGAGTATCGCTATTTCGACGAGGGCACGCGGGATGTCGACTTTGCCGGGCTGATGGCCGATCTGGGGCAGGTGGCGGCGGGGGATGCGGTGCTGCTGCATGGCTGCTGCCACAATCCGACGGGGGCGAACCTGACGCAGGAGCAATGGCACGCGGTCATCGCGCTTCTGAAGGCGCGCGGGGCGGTGCCCTTTGTCGACATCGCCTATCAGGGGTTCGGTGACGGGCTTGATGCCGATGCCTGGGCCACGCGGGCGGTGGCGGCGGGGTTTGACGAATGCATCATCGCGGCGTCCTGTTCCAAGAACTTCGGCATCTATCGCGAGCGGACGGGGCTGCTGATGGCCGTGGGGCGGGACGTGGCAGAGGCGCGGGTGGCGCAGGGCAACCTGTCGCATCTGAACCGGCAGAACTATTCCTTTCCGCCCGACCACGGGGCGCGGATCGTGACGACGATCCTGACCGATCCGGGGCTGCGGGCGGAGTGGGAGGCCGAGCTCGAGGAGGTGCGGCTGAACATGCTGGGGCTGCGCGAGGCGCTGGCGGGGGAACTGGCGCGGCTGACGAATTCGGACCGTTTCGGCTTTGTCGCGCGGCACCGGGGGATGTTCAGCCGGATCGGCGCCACGCCCGCGCAGGTCGAGCGGATGCGGGCCGAGCATGGCATCTACATGGTGGGTGACAGCCGGATGAACATCGCGGGGCTGAATGCGGCGACGGTGCCGGTGCTGGCGCGGGCGATCGTCGCGGTGGGGGCGTGAGCGCAAAGGGGCGTGCGCAGGGGTGCAACGTCGCGTAGGGTGGGTGAAACCCACCATGGGGAGGAACGGCGATGGACGGCGCGGGCCAGAGGCAGACAGAAACCCTGACGCATCAGGAGGAGCGGCGCGATCTCGCGGCGGCCTTTCGCTGGACGGCGCGGCTCGGCATGCACGAGGCGGTTGCCAACCATTTCTCGCTGTCGGTGAGCGAGGACGGGCGGCGGTTCCTGATGAACCCGAACATGCGCCATTTTGCGCGAATGAAGGCGTCTGACCTGATCCTTCTTGATGCCGGCGACCCCGCCACGATGGAGCGGTCCGATGCGCCGGACCCGACGGCCTGGGGCCTGCACGGGGCGCTGCACCGGCGGCTGCCGCATGCGCGCTGCGCGATGCATGTGCATTCGATCCATGCCACGGTGCTCGCCTCGCTGGCCGATTCACGATTGCCGGCGATCGACCAGAATTCGGCGATGTTCCATGGCCGGGTGGCGGTGGACGACCAATATGGCGGCATGGCGCTGGGCGAGGAAGCGGAGCGTTGCGTCTCGGTCCTGGCGGACCCGAAGGTGCGGACGCTGATCATGGGCAACCATGGCGTGCTCATCATCGGCGAGACGGTCGCGGAGGCGTGGAACCGGCTTTATTACTTCGAGCGGGCGACCGAGACCTATGTGCGGGCGCTGCAGACCGGGCGGCCGCTGCGGTTCCTGCCCGACGCGGTGGCCGAGAAGGTGGCGCAGGAATGGGAATCCTATCCAGGCTATGCGCGGGCGCATCTGGAGGAGTGCCGCGCGATCCTTGATGCCGAAGGGTCGGACTACGCCTCGTAGGGTGGGTGGAACCCACCCTAGAGGGTGCGTTCCACGGATTCGCGCTCGAAAATCTCGATGACGTCGCCTTCGCGGACGTCGTCGTAGTTCTCGAAGGCCATGCCGCATTCCTGGCCCGAGATGACTTCGGCGACTTCGTCCTTGAAGCGCTTGAGCGTCTTGAGCGTGCCTTCGTGGATCACCACGTTGTCGCGCAGAAGACGCACGCCGGCCGAGCGGCGGGCGACGCCTTCGGTGACGAGGCAGCCTGCGACCTTGCCGATGCCCGAGACCTTGAAGACCTGCAGGATACGCGCATAGCCGATGAAGCGTTCGCGAACCTCGGCCTTGAGGAGGCCCGAGGCGGCGGCCTTGATATCGTCCACGAGGTCGTAGATGATTGAATAGTAACGGATTTCGACGCCCTTCTGGTTCGCGGCGGCCCGCGCGGGCGCATTGGCGCGGACGTTGAAGCCGATGACGGGCGCCTTTGATGCCTCGGCCAGGCCCACGTCGCTTTCGGTGATGGCGCCGACGCCGGCATGCAGGATGCGCACCCGCACCTCGGCATTGCCGATCTTTTCGAGCGCCTGGGCGATGGCCTCGGCCGAGCCCTGCACATCGGCCTTCACGACCACGGGCAGTTCGGCCACGGCGGCATCGGCGCGGGCGCGGGCCATGAGCTGTTCGAGCGTCTGGGCTGCGCCGGCGGCGGCGCGTTTGTCGCGGGCGGCCTTTTCGCGGTACGCGGCAATGTCGCGGGCCTGGGCTTCGGTCTCGACGACGTTGAGCACGTCGCCGGCCTGGGGCGTGCCGTTCAGGCCGAGCACCTCGACCGGGACGGAGGGGCCGGCTTCGGCGATGGTATCGCCCTGGTCGTTGATCAGGGCGCGGACATTGCCCCCTTGTTCACCGACCAGGAAGATGTCGCCCTTGCGCAGGGTGCCGTTCTGGACGAGCACGGTGGCGACCGGGCCGCGGCCGACGTCAAGCTTGGCCTCGATCACGGCGCCGCGGGCGGGGCGGTCGGGGTTGGCGCGAAGTTCGAGGATTTCGGCCTGGAGTGCGATGGCTTCGAGCAGGTTGTCGAGCCCCTGGCCGGTCTTGGCGGAGACCTCGACGTCCTGAACGTCGCCCGACATCTCTTCCACCACGACTTCGTGCTGGAGGAGGTCGGTGCGGACCTTCTGGGGATTGGCGTCGTATTTGTCGATCTTGTTGATCGCGACGATCATCGGGACGCGTGCGGCCTTGGCGTGGCTGATCGCCTCGACCGTCTGGGGCATGACGGCATCATCGGCGGCGACGACCAGCACGACGATGTCGGTGACATTGGCGCCGCGGGCGCGCATCGAGGTGAAGGCGGCGTGGCCCGGCGTGTCGAGGAAGGTGAGCGTCGCGCCGGCATCGGTCGTGACCTGATAGGCGCCGATATGCTGGGTGATGCCGCCGGCTTCGCCCGCGACGACATTGGCCTTGCGGATCGCGTCAAGAAGCGAGGTCTTGCCGTGGTCGACATGGCCCATGATCGTGACGATGGGCGGGCGCGGCCTGAGATGGGTCGGGTCGTCCTTGTCGGTATCGATCACATCCTCGACATCGGCGTCCGAGACGCGGACGACACGGTGGCCGAATTCCTCGATGATGAGTTCGGCGGTGTCGGCGTCGATGGACTGGTTCTGCGTGGCCATGATGCCGTTCTTCATCAGGACCTTGATGAGATCGGCGACACGTTCGGCCATGCGGTTGGCAAGTTCGCCGACCGTGATCGCCTCGGGAACCTGAACGTCGCGGACGACCTTTTCGCGGTCCTGATGACCGCCCATCGCCTTCTGCCGGGCACGTTCCTGCTTGCGCTTGATCGCGGCCATCGAGCGCTGGCGGCCGCCTTCGCCGCCGGTGAGGGCGTCGCTGAGGGTCAGCTTGCCGGCGCGGCGGGCCTCTTCGTCGCGGGTGGCCTTGGGCTTGGCGGCCTTGTCGCCGCGGATGGTGTCGCGTTCGCGATCGGTCTTGCGGGGGGAGACGGGGCCGCGGGTGCTGCGGTCTTCGTCGTCGCCGGCGGTGACGGGGACGGCTGCAACAGGCCGCGACGGGGCTGGCGCCGGGCCGGCGGCGCGGGCCGTTTCCTCGGCGCGCTGGCGTTCCTCTTCTGCGGCACGGGCACGGGACGCGGCTTCGCGTTCACGCTCTTCACGTTCTTTCGCCTCGATTTCGGCACGGCGTCTTTCGCGTTCCTCGGCGCGTGCGGCTTCGTCTGCGGCGCGGCGGGCCGATTCGTCGGCCTCCCGCGCGCGGGCCATGGCGAGAGCCTTCATGCGGCGTTCGAGTTCGGCATCCGATATGCCGGCAGGGCGGCGGGACGGGTCGCCCGGGATTGACGCAGTGCCACCCCCGGCCGGAGCGGAGCCGGGCTTGGGCGGGGCGACGACCCGCTTGCGCTTGGTTTCGACCACGACGTTCTTGGTGCGGCCGTGGCTGAAGCTTTGCTTCACGTTGCCCGGGCGGGCCCCGGGGGGACGCAGGCCAAGAGGTTTCTTGTCGCCGGTATCGTTCATGAGGCTTCTTTTTCCTTCCGGGCGATCCCCTGATCGCCGTCAATCTCGCGCAGGCCGCGGAGTTTCGCGGCCTCCTCTACAACACGGTCGCTGAGTCCGCCAGACGCGAGCGCGCCATGTATCACACTTTGACGACCGAATGCCAAACCCAATTCGGATGAGGTCAGACAGCCGTAATAGCGGGCGCCCTGGGGGGTCCAGAGTTTGGTCTTGCCGCGCAGCGATCCGTCGCTGGCCTGGAGCAGGACGCGCACGCCGCCCTTGTCGAGCGCGGCCTTGACCTTTTCGAAGCCGCAGACGGCGAGGCCGGCCTTGCGGGCGAGTGCGAGGAGGTCGGTCACGCGGCGGGCAAGCTGGGCTTCGACGTCGGCGGCGAGCGTCTCGGGCACCTTGACGGGCTGGCGGGCGGCGCGGGCGAACTGGCCGCGGCCGGCCTTGTCGAGCACGGCGCGGTCGGCGGTGACCCACATGCCGCGGCCGGGGAGTTTGCCGAGGATGTCGGGCACGATCGTGGCGTCGGGGCCGACCACGAAGCGGATCAGCCCGGCCTTGGGCTGAACCTCGCCGGTGACGATGCACCGGCGTTCGGGGTCTTCCCTGTCATCTCTCATGCCGCCGCGGGTCATCTGGGGTCGGGGCCGGTCAGGCCTCTTCCTCCTCTTGTGTCTCGGTCCGGTTCAGCTCGTCGGGGTCGACCCAGCCGAGCATCACGCGGGCGGTCATCACCATGGTCTGCGCCTCTTCGAGGCTGACGTCGAATTTCTCGAGGATGCCTTCGTCCTTGACGCGGTTGCCGTCGACCGTGGTCCAGCCGCCGGCGATTTCCCAGTCGGCGAGGGTGGCGAAATCCTCGAGCGTCTTGACCCCGTCGAGGGCGAGCGCCTCGATCATCTGGGGGGTCAGGCCTTCGTAGTTGACAAGGCTGTCTTCGACCCCGAGTTCGCGGGCATGGTCGAGCGCGGCCTTGGCCTTGGCTTCGAGATAGTCGCGGGCGCGGGCCTGAAGCTCGTGGGCGGTGGATTCGTCGACGCCGTCGATGACGAGGAGTTCGTCGATGTCGACATAGGCCACTTCCTCGAGATTGGTGAAGCCTTCGGCGACGAGAAGCTGGGCAAAGAATTCGTCGAGATCGAGGGTTTCCATCAGGAGCTTGGTGCGGCTTTCGAATTCGGCCTGGCGGCGCTTGCTTTCCTCTTCCTCGGTCATGATGTCGATGTTGAGGCCGGTCAGCATGGAGGCGAGGCGCACGTTCTGGCCGCGCCGGCCGATGGCGAGCGACAGCTGTTCCTCGGGGACGACGACCTCGATGCGTTCGGCATCCTCGTCGAGCACGACCTTGGCGACCTCGGCGGGCTGGAGCGCGTTGACGAGGAAGGTGGGGATATCCTCGTTCCAGGGGATGATGTCGATCTTTTCGCCCTGAAGTTCGTTCACGACGGCCTGCACGCGGCTGCCGCGCATGCCGACGCAGGCGCCCACGGGGTCGATCGAGCTGTCGTAGGAGACGACGGCGATCTTGGCGCGCGAGCCGGGGTCGCGGGCGACGGCCTTGATCTCGATGACGCCTTCGTAGATTTCGGGGACTTCCATCTTGAAGAGCTCGGCCATGAATTCGGGCGCGGTGCGGGAGAGGAAGATCTGCGGCCCGCGCTGTTCGCGGCGGACATCCTTGATGTAGCAGCGGATGCGGTCGCCGGGGCGATAGGCTTCGCGGCCGATCTTTTCGTTGCGGCGCAGGATCGCTTCGCCGGTGCCGACATCGACGATGATGTTGCCGTATTCCTCGCGCTTGACCACGCCGTTCAGGATCTGGCCCTTGCGGTCCTTGAATTCCTCGAACTGGCGGTCACGCTCGGCTTCGCGCACCTTCTGCAGGATCACCTGCTTGGCGGACTGCGCGGCGATGCGGCCCAGATCAACGGGGGGAACCTTGTCTGTCACCTCATCGCCGACCTTGGGATCGGCAAGGAAAGACCGGGCCTGCGCCACGGTCAGCTGCGCCTGATAATTCTCGACAG
>JBEIDZ010000034.1:0-12156 GCA_040383215.1 Paracoccaceae bacterium
GCAGGCGCGGGCGGTGGCGGCGGCGAAGGCCTGGCTGGCCGGGCGCCAGGTGACCGGCGCGCACATCAACTGGCGCGAGGATGTGCGCAAGTGGCACCCCGGGCAGGACTGGGTCTTTGCGCCGGGCGGGATGGGCGTCTTCGATCCCGGGATCAACGCGCTGTCGATCCTGACCGAGATTCTGCCCGTGCCGGTGCATCTGACCGGGGCGGTGCTGGAATTCCCCGCCAACCGCGATGCGCCGATCGCGGCGCAACTGGCTTTTTCGGGCGGGGTGACGGCGGAATTCGACTGGCGGCAGGAGGGCCCGCAAACCTGGGATATCGCGGTCATGACGGATGCGGGGCCGATGGCGCTGCGCTTTGGCGGAAACGAGCTCTGGATCGGCGGGACGAAGGCCGGGGGCGAGGCCGACATCATGGGAGAATATCCCGCCCTCTATGCCCGGATGGCGCAACTGGTCCATGGCGGAGAAAGCGATGTGGATCTGGCGCCGATGGTACTTGTCGCCGATGCGATGACGATAGGTCGGCGCGTCACCGTGGCCCCATTCGACTTCTGATGAGGGGGGCCCGGGAATTCGTGCCGATCCGGGGTCTCGATCCCCTTTCGCGGAAATTCTCTCTTGATGTGAGAGAGGTGTGGACGGCAAGGTAGTGGTGTCAGGCGGGTCGAGGAGGTCCGTCAGGCGTGGAATGGGGAACATGTGGTCAGGTCCGCAGCCAAACGGCCGGCCATTCTCCTTGGGAGGACGACATATGAGAATGATCAACCGCGCCGCTGCCGCGGCGCTGCTTCTGGGCGTCGCGCCCGGGGCGCTTCTGGCGCAGATCGTGGAGCCCACGACGCCGCCCGAGGCCCCGGTCTTCGAGGCCCAGGGCGAGCCGGTCTTTGTGAACCGGGCCGACATGTACACCTATCGGGCGCTCGAGAGCTACAACGAGCCCGATTTCGTCAAGGCTTTCGTCGATGCCGGGCTGTTGCCGCCCGTGGCCGAGCGGCTTCCGGCGGAGCCGCTGGTCTATTCGGCGGCGAACATGCCAGACGGGGTCGGCGTCTATGGCGACGTGATGCGCCATGTGATCGGCGGCCGGCCGGAGGGCTGGAACTTCTGGGCCGGGCAGTCCTATGGCTGGGGCGGCATCGACATCGGCATGGTCGAGTGCCTGACGCGCACCGGGCCGCTGTTCCAGGTGAATTCCGAGGATCTGCAGCCGCTGCCGAACCTTGCCAGGTCCTGGGAATGGTCCGAGGACGGGATGAGCCTGACCGTCAACCTCATCGAAGGGGCGAAATGGTCGGACGGTGATCCGTTCGACACCGAGGACATCGACTTCTACTGGAACAGCGTGATCATGGACCCCGAGGTCACGCCACTGATGGGCGCGACGCAGGACACCTATGGCGCAGGCACGACGCTCGAGATTCTCGGGCCCTATCAGTTCAAGTTCACTTTCACGACGGCCTTCCCCGAGCAGGTGCTCTATGCGATGGCCTATGGCAACTTCTGCCCCGGCCCGAGCCACATGCTCAAGCCCCATCACCCGGCTTTTGGCGGCGAGAGCTATGAGGCGTTCCGCAACGCCTTCCCGCCCGATTACATGAACTTCCCCGTGATGGGCGCCTGGGCTGTGGTCGAGCATCGGCCCGACGACATCGTCGTGCTGCGCCGCAACCCCTACTACTGGAAGGTGGACGAGGCGGGCAACCAGTTGCCCTATCTCAACGAGATGCACTATCGGCTGTCGACCTGGGCGGACCGCGACGTGCAGGCCGTGGCGGGGACGGGCGACTTCTCGAACCTCGAACAGGCCGAGAACTATGTCGAGGCGCTCCAGCGTTCGGCCGATCCGGCGGCACCGGCGCGGCTGGCCTTCGGGCCGCGGACGATCGGCTATTCGCTCTACATGAACTTCTCGGCCAATGGCTGGGGCGAACCCGACGAGCGGGCGCAGGCGGTGCGGGAGCTGAACCGCAACGAGCATTTCCGGAAGGGCGTGACGCAGGCACTCGACCGGGCGCGGATCGGCGAAAGTCTTGTGAAGGGGCCGTTCACCGTCCAGTATCCGGGCGGTCTCTATCCTGGAACCTCCTATTATGACGAGGCCTCGACCGTGTTCTATCCCTACAGCCTGGAAAGTGCGGGCGCGCATTTCGCGGCGGCAGGGCTGACCGACACCGATGGCAACGGCTTCCTCAACCACCCGGCTGACGTGCTAGGCGGGGCGGACGTGCAGGTGACCCTGCTGACCAACGCCGACATGTTGACCGACGGCAACCTCGCCGAAGGCGTCGTGGCGATGATGGAAGAGGCGGGCATCCGCGTGGCGCTGGAGGCGCTGAGCTCCAACGACATGGACGCCGTGGGTGTGGCTGGCGGCTGGGACTGGCGGATCTTCCGCAACCAGTCCGAGCTGATCACCGTGGTGCAGAACACCACGCAGCTGGCACCTCTTGGCCCGCAGACGATGCGGACGCACTTCGCCAATGCCGCGGGCGAATTGGAGCTGATGCCGTTCGAGGAAGAGCTGAACCGGATCGTCAGCGCCTTCATCGCGTCCCGCGATGCTACGGAACGGGCCGACCTGATGAAGGAGTATCAGCGCGTCTACACCGAAAACGTCTATGGCGTGGGTCTGACGGCCTATCCGGGTGCGCTGGTCATCAACAAGCGGTTCGCCAACATTCCCGCGGGCGCGCCGATCTTCATGTACAACTGGGCCGAGGACAACATCATCCGCGAGCGGGTGTTCGTGCCGGCTGACGCCCAGCAGGACCATGAATTGCATCTGAACACGTTGCCGGGCGCACCCGGCACGCCCGGCCCGGTGACGGCCGGCTGACGATGTTCTCCCACGGCGGGCGGCCTGTGCTGCCCGCCGCACCTTGCGGTCCCGGGCGGTTGTCCGGGCCGCGCCTTCCCCGTGCCCAACAATGAGGTCTGACCCGTATGCTGCGTTTCCTCGTGATCCGCATCTTGCAGTCGATCCCGGTGCTGTTTGTGATGAGCATCATCACCTTCATCATCATTCAGGCGCCGCCCGGCGATTATGGCGACTACCTGCGGAACATGATGATCACGCAGGGCAATGCCTCGATCGCGACGGCCGAGGCGGCGGCAGAGGATTATCGCGAGGATAACGGCCTGAACGACCCGATGGTGGTGCAGTATGTGCGCTGGATCGGCGGCATCCTGACACGGGGGGATTTCGGGCACAGCTATTTCTACAACCGCCCCGTGGCGGATGTGCTGGCCGACCGGCTGTCGCCCACGATCATCATCGCGCTGACCTGCCACCTGCTGGCGACGCTGATCGGGGTGGGGTTCGGGATTCTGGCGGCGACGCGGCAGTATTCCTGGGTCGACACGACGCTGTCGGTGGTGTCGTTTCTGGGGATGACGGTGCCGCGCTTCCTGCTCGCGCTCATCATCCTCTATATCCTGGCCTACAAGATGAACGTGCAGGAACTGGGGAGTTTCTATTCCAGCCGCTATGGCGGGCAGCCCTACTGGCTGGGCTGGTTCGACTTCAACTGGGCCAAGTTCTGGAACCTGATCCAGCATGTCTGGCCGGTGATCGCCATCGCGACCTTCGGCGGGCTCGCCTACAACATGCGGGTGATGCGGGCGAACCTGCTCGATACGCTGAATGCGCAATATGTCGAGACGGCCCGCGCCAAGGGCCTGCCCGAGGGGGCGGTGATCATGCGCCATGCGGTGCCCAATGCGCTGCATCCGCTGGTGGCCTATCAGGGTGTCGCGATGCCCTACATGCTGACGGGCGAAATCGAGGTCGCCATCGTCTTTGCGCTGGCGACGGTGGGGCCGGCGATCGTCGCCTCGATGGGGATCGGGGATGTCTATGTGACGGCGACGCTGCTTCTGGTGCTCGGGGCCACGCTGATCGTGGGCAACATCATTGCCGACCTGCTCCTGGCCTATCTCGATCCGCGCATCCGGGTGGGGAACGACTGAGATGACCGCCTCGACCGAGCCCGAGACGATCGAGCCGTTGCCCGAGGTCGAGGGGATCGACCTGCGCCAGTCGACCGGGTCGACCAAGAGCGAGAGCTATGGCGCGCTGGTCTGGCGGCGGTTGCGCAAGTCGGTGACGGGGATGATCGGGCTGATCCTGGTCGCGGCGTTGCTGATCATTGCGCTTTTCGCGCCGTTCTTTGCGCCGGTGGACCCCAAGGCGCCGAACGTGGCCTTTGCGCCGCCCGACAAGATTTCCTGGTATGTCCCGGGCGAGGGGCCGGAGGCGGGCTGGCGCATCCTGCCCGTGACCTTTCCCATCGTGGAGAAGGAGGGGGAGTTCGACCCTGTGACCTTCCAGCCGGTGGTGGGGCCGGATTTCGACAATCCGCGGCCGATCGTGCTGTTTGCCAAGGGGTGGGACTACGAGATGTTCGGGATCACGATGAGCCGGCATTTCATCGGGACGGCGGACGGGTCGCCCCTGCATATCCTCGGCACGGACAAGCTGGGACGGGACATCCTGTCGCGCGGGATCATCGGGAGCCGGATTTCGCTGATGATCGCGCTGGTCTCGGTCGCGCTGATCACCGTGCTTGGCACGCTGGCCGGGATCACGAGCGGCTATATCGGCGGGCAGTTCGACAGCTGGTTCCAGCGTTTTGTCGAGATCATCCTCGCATTCCCGCAATTGCCGCTTTACCTGGCGCTCGCCTCGCTCATCCCGGTGACGGCGCCGACGAACGTGTTTCTGGCCTTTGTGATCCTCGTGATCGTGGGGCTGGGCTGGGCGCAGCTGAGCCGCGAGGTGCGGTCCAAGACGCTGGCGCTGCGGCAGGTGGATTACGTGCGCGCGGCGATGGCGGTGGGGGCGTCAGACGGACGGATCATCACGCGGCATATCCTGCCCAATGTGATGAGCCATGTGATCGTGGCGGTGACGATCGGGATTCCGTCCATCGTGCTGCTGGAGTCGTTCCTCGGGTTCCTGGGGTTCGCGGTGAAGCCGCCGCTGATTTCCTGGGGGCTGATGCTGCAGGATGCGGGGACCTTCGCCTCGATCGGGTCTTATCCGTGGATCCTGTCGCCGGTTGGATTCGTGCTGATCACGGTCTTTGCCTTCAACGCGCTGGGCGATGGCCTGCGCGATGCCATCGACCCGTACTGAGGGGGGCGCGCGCCGTGGAGCATGAGGATGTCGCAGGTCTGGAGCCGCTGATCGACGCCCGGCAGGTGGGCGTGACTTTCAAGGTCGATGGCGGCGTGGTCGAGGCGGTGCGGGACGTGTCCTTCCGGCTTTACCCCGGAAAGACGACGGCGCTGGTGGGCGAATCGGGGTCGGGCAAGTCAGTCACGGCGCGGGCGGTGATGCGGCTTCTGTCGAAGCGGGCGACGGTGGCGGACCAGACGCGCATCCTGTTCAAGGGGCAGGACATGGCGCATCTGTCGCTGGTCGAGATGCGCAAGCTGCGCGGCAACCGCATTTCGATGATCTTTCAGGAGCCGATGTCATCGCTGAACCCTGTCTATACGGTCGGGCGGCAGATCGTGGAGGGGCTGATCCTGCATCAGCGCCTGGGCAAGAAAGAGGCCTGGGCGCGGGCGGTGGAATTGCTGGACGAGGTGCGCCTGCCCGAGCCCGAGGCGCGGGTGAACCAGTATCCGCATCAGCTGTCGGGCGGGCAGCGCCAGCGGGTGATGATCGCGATGGCGCTGGCCAACCGGCCCGATGTGCTGATCGCGGACGAGCCGACGACGGCGCTGGATGTGACGGTGCAGGCGCAGATCCTGCAGCTGATCGCCGATCTGAAGGCAAAGTATGGGATGGGGGTGATCCTGATCACCCATGACCTGACCGTGGTGCGGCAGTTCGCCGACCATGTCTATGTCATGCAGCACGGCGAGGTCCGGGAATCGGGGCCGACGGAGCAGATCTTTTCCGATCCGCAGCATCCCTATACGCGGCGGCTCCTCGCGTCGGAGCCGAAGGGCATGGCCAATCCGCTGGGCGAGACGCGCGAAACGGTGCTGCAGGGCGAGGGCGTGCGTGTCGAATTCACGCTGAAGAAGGGCGGCTTCTTCAACGCGACCTATCAGCCGCTGGTCGCGGTGGATTCGCTGTCGCTTGATGTGCAGCGCGGCGAGACGGTCGGGCTGGTCGGCGAATCGGGGTCCGGCAAGACGACCTTCGGGCAGGCGCTGATCCGGCTGATCCGGATGGATGCGGGGCAGGTGACCTTCTGCGGCGACCGGATCGAGAGCAAGGACCGCAAGGCGATGCGGCCGTACCGCAGCCGGATGCAGATCGTCTTTCAGGACCCGTTCAGTTCGATGAACCCGCGGATGAGCGTGCGCCAGATCATCGAGGAGGGGCTGATCGTCAACGGCATCGGCCAGGATGCGACGGAGCGGTTCGAGAGGGTGAAGGCGGCCTTGCGGGATGCCGGGCTGCCCGACACGATCACGCATCGCTTCCCGCACGAGTTTTCCGGCGGCCAGCGGCAGCGGATCGCGATTGCGCGGGCCATTGCGATGGAGCCGGAATTCATCCTGCTGGACGAGCCGACCTCGGCGCTCGATCTGTCGGTGCAGGCGCAGATCATCGAGCTTCTGCGCAAGCTGCAACGCGACAAGGGGCTGAGCTATCTGTTCATCAGCCACGACCTCAAGGTGGTGCGGGCGCTGTGTCACCGCGTTCTGGTGATGCAGCACGGGCGCATTGTCGAGCAGGGGCCGGTGTCGGAAGTGCTGGTCAATCCGCAGACCGACTATACGCGGCGGCTGGTGCGCGCCGCCTTCGAGATTGCCGCCTGAGGGCAAAGGGTTATCGGCCGGCGCGATCAGGCCGGCAGGGCAGAGAGGAAGCGACATGGCATCTCCCATCATCACGTTCATCGGGGCGGGCAGCACCGTCTTCACCAAGAACATCGCCGGCGACATCCTGAGCCGCGAGGCGCTGAAGGGCGCGACCGTGCGGCTGATGGACATCAATCCCAAGCGGCTCGAGGAATCGCAGATCGTGGTGGGCAAGATGGCCCAGACGCTGGGCGGCCATGCCAAGGTCGAGACCTATACCGACCGGACCCGCGCCATCGCGGGGGCGGATTTCGTGGTCTGCTGTTTCCAGGTCGGCGGCTACGAGCCCTGCACGGTGACCGATTTCGAGGTGCCCAAGAAGTTCGGCCTGCGCCAGACGATTGCCGACACGCTGGGCATCGGCGGGATCATGCGGGGCCTGCGCACGGTGCCGGTGCTCTGGCAGGTGGCCGAGGACATCCGCCAGCACGCGCCGCGGGCGATCATGCTGCAATACGTGAACCCGATGGCGATCAACACCTGGGCGATCGGGGCGAAGTATCCCGATGTGCGGCAGGTGGGTCTTTGCCATTCGGTGCAGGGCACGGCCTGGGAACTGGCGCGCGACCTCGACATTCCCATCGAGGAGATCCGCTACCGCGCCGGCGGGATCAACCACATGGCCTTCTACCTCAATTTCGAGCATCGGCAGCCGGACGGGAGTTATCGCGACCTTTACCCCGCGCTGAAGCAGGGCTACCGCGAGGGGCGGTTTCCGAAGCCCAGCCACTGGAACCCGCGCTGTCCCAACAAGGTGCGCTACGAGATGCTGATGCGGCTGGGCCATTTCGTGACCGAAAGCTCGGAACATTTCGCGGAATACACGCCCTGGTTCATCAAGCGCGACCGGCCCGACCTGATCGAGCGCTTCGGTATTCCGCTGGACGAATATCCCAAGCGCTGCATCGAGCAGATCGCCCGGTGGGAGCGGGAGGCGAAGGAATACCGCGAGGCCAACGAGATCGTCGTCAAGCCGAGCCATGAATATGCGAGCCAGATCGTCAATTCGGTCGTCACGGGCGAGCCGTCGGTGATCTATGGCAATGTGCCGAACAAGGGATTCATCCCGCAACTGCCCGCGGGCTGCGCGGTCGAGGTGCCGACGCTGGTGGATGACAACGGGTTGCAGCCGACAGTCGTGGACGGGATTCCGCCGCAGCTTATCGCGCTGATGCGGACCAACATCAACGTGCAGGACCTGACGGTGCAGGCGTTGCTGACCGAGAATGTGGAGCACGTCTATCATGCCGCGATGCTGGACCCGCATACCGGGGCAGAGCTGGACCTCGACCAGATCTGGGATCTGACGTCGCGGCTTCTGGAGGCACATGGCGACTGGCTGCCGGAATTCGCGCGGGTGCCCAAGGGGAGGGCGGCATGACGGGCTGGCCTGCGCATATCGTCATCGTCGGCGGCGGCACGGCGGGCTGGCTGTGCGCGATGATGCTGTCGGACGAGGCGGCGCGGCGCAAGGCCGGGACGCGGGTGACGGTGATCGAATCCTCAAAGATCGGGGTGATAGGAGTCGGCGAGGGATCGACGGCGGTCTTCCGTCAGATGCTGAAGCACTTCGCCCTGGATGAAGAGGAGTTCCTGCGCGAGACGGGGGCCACGATCAAGTACGGCATCCGCCATCGCGACTGGCGGCGGCTGGGTCATTCCTATGACGGGCCGATCGACGATCCGCACATGGTCGCGCCGGGGGTACGGCTCGACGAATATGCGGTGGCCGCCGGGCGCCCGGTGGCTGAGGCACATCTCTTCCAGCATCTCTTGCGCGGGCGCCGCGCGCCGGTTGCCGATGTCGGGGGCCGGAACGTGCCGGCGGGGCCGTTCCACCATGCCTATCACTTCGATCAGGCGCTGGTGGGCGCCTGGCTGCGGCGCAAGGCGAAGGGGATCGCGCTGATCGACGATCAGGTGACGGGGGTGGAGACGGGCGAGGGCGGCATCACGGCGCTGCGGCTTGAAGGCGGGCAGCGGGTGGAGGGGGACTTCTTCCTCGACTGCACGGGGTTCCGACGCGCGCTTGTCTCGCCCCTTGGCGCGGAATGGGTGAGCTATGCGGATGTGCTGCCGGTGAACCGGGCGATGCCATTCTGGGTGGACCTCAAGGAGGGCGAGGAGATCGACCCCTGCACGCTGGCGTGGGCGCAGGGCGCAGGCTGGCTGTGGTGGATTCCGACGCAGGGGCGCTATGGTGCGGGCTATGTCTATTCCGACGCGCATACGACCCCCGAGGAGGCCAAGGCCGAGATCGAGCGGGCGCTGGGCTACGAGATTTTTCCGCGCAACGACATCCGCATCAGCGCGGGCCGGCTGAAGGATGTCTGGGTCGGCAATTGCGTGGCGGTGGGGCTGTCGTCGTCGTTTCTCGAACCGCTCGAGGCGACGTCGATCCACGGGACGATCGTGCAGATGATGATGCTGTCGAACTGGCTCGGGACGGGCGACGGACCGGCGCGCTACAATGCGGCGGTGGCGCGGCAGGTGGACGATTTCCGCGACTTCATCCGGCTGCATTACGTGAGCGAGCGGCGCGACACGGCGTTCTGGCGCGACGTGGCCGAAAGCCATCCGCCGGTTGTGCGGGAGAGGCTCGCGCTCTGGCGGACGAAGGTGCCGGGGCGGGAGGATTTTCCGCGCTTTCCGCCGGGGCTCGAGGGGCTCGGGTTCGCCCATGTGCAAGAGCAGCTTTACGTGCCGGTGCTGGACGGGCTGGGCCTGCTGAACCGCGAGGCGGCGAAGGCGGCGATGGCCAGGGACCCTGCCGGGCGGGAAAAGGCGCGGGCCGCCTGGGCGGGGCTCGAGGCGGAGTATCGCCGCGCAGCGGCGCAATGCCTGCCGCACAGGGCCTGGCTGCAATCGCTGGCAGAAACGGCGGCAGCCTGACCGGGTCGGGCGCCTGATCCCGCAAGGCGAGGCCCAGCCCTGTACGGTCATGTGCTTCTTGTCGGCCCCTCAGGGCCCTGTTGCCTGCGGAAAGCGGGACACGCGGCACATCTGTTGTGAATTCCCGCCACACCAGGCGAACGTCACTCGCCGTAAGGCACCCAGATGGTCTTGACCTCGGTCGCCTGGTCGAGAAAGGCGCGCCCCTCGCCCTCGGGGCCGGACCAGTCGCGGGCCTGGGCCCGATTGACCCAGGTCCGCTTGAGATTGCCCGCCGATCTCGCCTCGATCACCGCTGAAAGGTCGGTGGAGGAGAAACTCCAGACCGCGTCGATGTCGAGATGGGAGGCAAGCACGGGCGCAAGCTCGGCATGGCTGCCGGTCAGGATGTTCACGACCCCGCCCGGCACATCCGACGTGTCGAGCACCTGGTAGAAGTCGGTCGCAGCCAGGGGAAAGGGCTCGGAGGCCACGAGCACCACGCGGTTGCCCATGGCGATGGCAGGGGCCATGACCGAGACGAGGCCCAGAAGCGGCGCCTCGTCGGGGCAGAGCGCGGCGATGGTGCCCACGGGTTCGCGCCTCGCGAGCGCGATGCCGCGCAGCGGCACGGCGCGGGTCTGGCCGTCGAACTTGTCGGCCCAGGCGGCATAGGTGAAAAGCCGGCGGATCGCCGCCTCGACCTCGGCGCGGCCGCCGCGGCCGGTCATCGCGTCGATCCGGGCCGCGAATTCGGCGGCGCGGGCGGACAGGTTCTCGGCGATGTAGTAGAGAATCTGGGCGCGGTTGTAGGCCGTCGTCCGAGCCCATCCGCGGGCGGCATTCGCCGCCTCGACCGCGTTGCGGACGTCCTTGCGGTTGGCGATCCCGACATGGCCGAGAAGGGCGCCACGTGGCCCGTGGACGGCGCGGGAATAGCCGCCATCGGGCCGGACCTGCTTGCCGCCGACATAGAGCTTGGCGGTGCGGTCCAGCGCCTCGGGCGGGGTGCCGTCGCCGGGGAAGGGCCGGACCGGCCTGAGCGGCCCGGGCCGGCGGCGGTCGGTGGTATACGCCATGAGCCATTCCCATCCGCCTTCGCGGCCGAAGCCTGATTCGCGCACCCCGCCAAAGGGGGCGGCGGCGTCGAAGAGGTTGGTCGCATTGACCCAGACCACGCCCGCGGCGAGTTTCGGCGCGATGTCGAGGGCGAGGTTCACGTTCTCGGTCCAGACCGTGGCGGCGAGCCCGTAGCGGGTGTTGTTGGCCAGGTCCACCGCCTCGGCCGGCGTGCGGAAGGTGGTGGAGACGAGGACAGGGCCGAAGATCTCTTCCTGCATGAGCGGCGAGGCGGGCGAGAGGCCGGTGATGAGCGTGGGCGGATAGAAACAGCCGGTGGCCGGCAGGGGCGCGCGCGAGACATGACGTGTGCCGGCCGGTTCGCTGTCGACCATCGCGCTGATGCGGGCGTGCTGGACGGGGTCGACGATGGCGCCCACGTCGATGCATTTGTCGAGCGGGTCGCCGATGCGAAAGGTGTCCATCCGGGCGCGGAGCTTGGCGTGAAAGGTTTCGGCTACGCCTTCCTGGATCAGAAGGCGCGAACCCGCGCAGCAGACCTGGCCCTGGTTGAACCAGATCGCGTCGACCAGCCCCTCGACCGCCGAATCGAGATCGGCGTCGTCGAAGACGATGTAGGGCGACTTGCCGCCCAGTTCGAGCGTCAGGGCCTTGGCGGTTCCGGCGGTCGCCTCGCGGATACGGCGGCCGACGGCGGTCGAGCCGGTGAAGGCGATCTTGTCGACGGGTGAGGCCACGATCATCTCGCCCACGGCGCCGTCGCCGGTCACGATGTTGACGACGCCCGCGGGGACGCCGGCCTGCCCACAGATGTCGGCGAAGAGGAGCGCGGTGAGCGGCGTCCACTCGGCGGGTTTCAGCACCACGGTATTACCCATGGCGAGCGCGGGGGCGACCTTCCACGCGAGCATGAGGAGGGGGAAGGTCCACGGCACGATCTGGCCGCAGACGCCCACCGCGTGGCGGCCGGGGAGTTCGGCCTCCATCAGCTGCGCCATGCCGGCATGGTAGGAGAAGTGGCGCTGGGCGAGGGGGATGTCGATGTCGCGGCTTTCGCGGATCGGCTTGCCGTTGTCGAGGCTTTCGAGCGTGGCAAAGAGCCGGGACTGTTTCTGCAGGAGGCGGGCGAGTGCGTAGAGCACGCGGGCGCGGGCATGGCCACCGGCCTTTTCCCACGCGGCTTGCGCGCGGCGGGCGGCCTTGACGGCGGCGGCAACGTCGTCGGGGGTGGCCTGGGTCACCTCGGCCAGCACCTCGCCGGTTGCGGGGTTCGTCGTGGCGAAGATGGCGCCGGGTCTGGTCCAGCGGCCGGCGATGAAATGGCCGAAGCGCCCCTTGTGCGCGGCGATCCAGGCGCGGGCCTCGGCGGTCGA
>JBEIDZ010000035.1:0-12133 GCA_040383215.1 Paracoccaceae bacterium
CTGATGATCGGATTCGCATTCAGGTCATAAAAACGCTTGCCTGTTGTCGGGCAAACGCGCTTCTTTCCCCATTCGGGTTTGGGCATGGATCATCCCTTCGTTTGCGTCACCCTGCGGATACCCGGGTCGACAGGAAGGCCTCCGGACACGCGGCGCAGGCTTGCAGCGGACCGGCGTCCCCTGCCATAAGCGTCGGGGCGTGTCAAAGGCTTTGCATTGGGTTTCCCTCCGCCAGTTGGTCCGATCCGACGCGCAAGGAGGCCGTCTTGGACAAATACTGGCTGTCGGGTGATCCGCCGATCCCGATCATTCTGCGCAGGTCGACCCGGGCGAGGCGGCTGTCGCTGCGGATTTCGCGGAGCGACGGCACCGTGACGCTGACCCTGCCGCGCGGAACACCTCTGGCCGAAGGATTGACCTTTGCAAATGATCGCGCAGGCTGGATCAGGCGGCACCTCACCGAAATATGGTCCGCGCTGCCGGCACCGGCCAGTCTCGGTTTCGGTACGGAGATTCCGCTCCGCGGCCGGCAGGTAACCCTCGTGTCCGGTCCGGTCCGGCGACCGCTTCCCGCTCACGGGCTCCTCATTCTTCCCGGGAATGAGGACAGGATCGCTGCGCGACTGCGGGCCTTCCTCAGGCTCGAGGCGCGCGCAGCCCTCGCGGCGGCCGCCGACCGCCATTCCGCAACCCTCGGACGGCGTTATGGCAGATTGACTCTGCGCGACACGCGCGGCCGCTGGGGGTCATGTTCGTCGCGCGGCGATCTGATGTTCTCGTGGCGGCTGATCATGGCACCGGACAGCGTGCTTGACTATGTCGTGGCGCATGAGGTCGCGCATCTCGAAGAGATGAACCACGCTCCCGCATTCTGGCGGTTGGTGGCGCGCCTGTGTCCTGACTACGACGATTCGCGCCTCTGGCTGAAGGCGCATGGTTCCAGCCTGCTCGCAATACCGCTGGCAGATTGACCCGGGCCTGTTTCGTGATCACAAGACAGCATGGCTTTTCCCAGATTGCCGGACCCGACCAGTGCCGCGCATGACCGTGTCTACCGGTCGATCCGCGCCCAGATCATGCATGGCGAAATCGGACCGGGCGAATCGCTGACCCTGCGCGGCATCGCCCGGACCCATGGCGTCTCGACGACCCCTGCACGGGAAGCGGTACGTCGGCTCGCGGCAGAAGGCGCTCTGCAGCTGTCGGCCTCGGGACGGATTTCGACGCCCGCCCCCGCGACCGAACGGATCGAGGAACTGACAACGCTGAGAGCGTTGCTCGAACCCGAACTGGCCTCGCGCGCGCTTCCGAGGGCGCATTTCGCACTGATCGACAGGCTTGAGGCGATCAACCAGGGCGTGAGCCAGATGGTGGCCCGGCAGGATGCCTCGGGCTATATCCGGATGAACCTTGAATTCCACCGGATGCTGTATCTGCGGGCACAGGCACCGGCCATTCTCGCCCTTACAGAGACAGTGTGGCTGCAGCTCGGACCGACGATGCGGGCTCTCTACGCTCGGCTCCGCAGGACTGACCCGCCACAATACCACCGGCTGATCCTCGCTGCACTCAAAGCCGGCGATGAACCGGGCCTGCGGTTGGCAATCAGGTCAGACGTCACCCAGGGTCTGCGGCTTCTCAAAGGATGACCCGCAGGCCAGACGTCCCGCGATCGAGCCAATTGCGCTTTCGACGCAACCTGTTAAAGGTGTGCGGTCTGTCTCTGCCAAGGCTGCCGCCGATGAATATCGCTGATCTCCTTCTTCGCCGGGGCGCGCTTGTCCCCGCAGCACTCCTCCTTGCCATGACTCTGGGCGGCTGCGCACCCGAGCGGCTGACCGAGGACGACCTGATGATTAACGGCGTGGCGTTCTCGCAGATCGTGCCGGAATACGGCATTCTGCCGGACGGCGAATACACGCTTCCTCCGGTGCCTCCGCAATATCTTCAGGGGGTCAACCGCCGCATGCTTGTGCCCTACCTGGGTGACGCACAGCCCGGCACCGTCGAAATCGATCCACACGCCAAGTTTCTCTACTGGATCATGCAGGACGGCATGGCGATGCGTTATCCCATAGCCGTAGGACGTCAGGGACTCGGGCTGCGGGACGCTACCGTGATCCAGAGGGCAGAGATTTGGCCGGGCTGGATTCCGACAGCTAACATGCTGCGACGCGACCCCGAGCTTTACGGGCCCTTCCGGTCCGGTGTTCCCGGCGGGCTTTCCAGCCCTCTCGGCGCGCGGGCGCTTTATCTTTACCGCGGCGGGCGCGATTCGATGTTCCGCATCCACGGCACCAATGATCTTGCCTCGATCGGGAATTCCGGGTCCGCCGGGTGTATCCGGATGTTCAACCACGACATCATCGATCTTTACGAGCGGGTGCCGATGGGAACCCGGGTCGTGATTCGCAGCTACGATGATTCGGTCAGGATCGAAGGCGATGCGGTCGCGAATCGCGGGGTCGAACTCCCGCCCTTCTACATCACGCCGGCCGAGCTTTTCGACGGCGTGGTCGAAGATGTGGTGACTGCGCCGATGGCCGCGGGCGAATCGGTCGACGGAACCGTGCGTGTGCCCTCCTCGGGCGTGCAGGGCTGAACCGCTCCCGCCGCAGTCAGGCGGCGGGGCTCGATGGCAGGCGAATCACGTAATCCTTGAGGGTTGTCTCGATCACCTCCCAGGTGCCCGTGAAGCCGGGGCGGAGGATGAGGCTGTCGCCGGGGCGGAGGGGGCGGGGGGGGCCCGCGTCGGGGGTGACGACAGAGAGGCCCGAGATGATGCGGCAGTATTCCCATTCGTCATAGGAAATGCGCCACTTGCCGGGGGTCGCCTGCCAGAGGCCGCAGAAGAGGCCCGCGTCATCCTCTTGATTCCATGTGGTAAAGACGGGATCGCCCGCAATCACGCGGGCGGGGTCGGGGCGCGATTTTTCGGGTGTCACACCTTCGCGGCCAAGAATGACAAGACGGTCGGACATGGGCTGGACCACCGGAAAAAGGGTTGCGGTATCGCGTCGGTATCACGTCGGTATTGCGTCGGTGCGGAATCCGCAGCAGCAGCAACGCCGCATGCCGTGCCTTTTGCGCATGACGCGGCTTTTGAAGCTGGGGTAACGTCCCCACATAGCACCGTGACGATGCGTGCCCAAGGGAGAGAGACATGGCCGATTTCGATACCCAGATCCGCGAGAGCCAGGAGCAGGTCGCAGCGGCGCAGAGCAAGATCCAGGAACTCACCGGCAGGATCGAGGCGGCGCGGGCGAAAATGGCCACGGGGACGGACATCACGCTCGACATCGAGAATGCGACCCTGTCGGAGGTGCATCAACATACCGAGCTGATGAATGCCAATATCGCCGAGCTGATCATGGGGCTGGACGATGTGACGGCGGCCTTCTCGAAGGACTTTGACGAGATGCGGTCGAAGACCGGCTGGGAAAGCTTTGTCGGCATCTTCAGCGAGACCCGGTCCGAGGCGATGCGCCAGGAGCGGATGCGGATGGCGTCGATCGACGACAAGCTGCAGGACCTGATCAGCAAGTCCGACATCATCGTGAAGCTGTTGCAGGGGCAGCTCGACATGCTCAACCAGCAGAAGGTGAAGGTGGAGGGCAACCTGTCGGGCACGCTGGTCGAGCGCGAGACGACGGTGGGCGAACTGGAGGCCGTGCGGGCAGAGATCATGGGGATGGACCCCAAGGTGATCGAGCTTGAGACCAAAATCGCCAACGAGACGGATGCCGCGGCGCGCACCAAGCTCGAGACCGAGCTTGCGGAGCTGAACACGCGCTACAACGCGGCGGTGCAGCAGGAGCAGGTGCTGCTGGCAAAGTCCCAGACGCTCGAGCGCTATATCGAGAAGGGCAAGACCTGGATTGACTCGCTGCAGAACCAGGCGGCGACGCAGATGGTGCTGATCAACAAGCTGCAGACCGACACCAAGCAGCGGGTCGTGCTGTATGATGCGCTGTCGAAGTCGCTCAAGACCGCGCAACAGCAGGATGTCGCGCACCGGATCAACGAGATCGGGGTGAAAACCGACCAGGAGGCGCAGCAGGCCATGGCCGGGATCGGGGCTGCGACGAACAAGCGGATGGCCGACATGCTGGAGGCGCACGAAGACCACATGGTCTTTGCCCGCGAGGTGCTGGAGGCCAAGGCCAAGGCGGACGAACGCTTTGCCCGCCGCTTTGCCGCGATCGTGGAGAAGCACGACAAGAACCAGTATGGCGCGGGCGCGGGCGATGCCTGAGGCGCCATGAGACGGGTCCTGTGGTGGGGTGCGGGGCTGATCGCGCTTGAGGCGGCGCTGCTGGCGGCGGCCCTGGGGCTGGCGGGCAGTGCGGCGCCTGTCGTCGCCTTCCTTAGTGTCGTGGCGGGTCTGCTTGCGCGCCTTCTGGGCGTGGCGCTGGTTGTGGCGCTGATGCTGATCCCGGTGGTGGGGGTGATCGCGCTGGCCCTGCGGCGGGTGCCGGCGCGGATGTTGGACCGCGATCCTCGTGGCGAAGCGGCGGCGCGCATGGCGGGGCGCGAGGGATGATCGACACGGCGGGGCAGACCGATGACCACATGGTCATCGAGGACATGCGGGCGACGCGGCGCTATCTGGCGAAGTTCGACCTGATCCTTGAGCATCTGCGCGCCGTGGCCGCCGTGATGGAGGCCGAAAAGCGGCTGACCGCGCCCGATGTGGAGGCACTCGCGCATTATCTGGTCGGGCTCTCGGTCAGTTTCGATGCGCTGGCGCACAAGTACATGTTCGCGGGCCGCATCCCTTTGGCGGGCAAGCTGACCTTCGACCGCGTGGAAAGCGGGTTTCCGGTATTCTCGGAACTTCTGGTGATGGCCAATGACGCCGCGCAGGCCGAGCTGCGGCTGGCCGGCATGCCGTCGGAAGAGGCGCTGAAGGACGAGATGGTGCGGGTGATCCTGGCCGAGCAGGCCGTCCCCTCGCAGTTGCAGTTCGCGCTGAGCCAGCGGCTTTACTATCAGGAGCTGAAGAAGGGGGGGCTGTTTTGGGCACGCAACGACCCCGAAGCGCTGTGGCTGGGCGATGTGGCCGAACGGCGGCGCTATCTGATCCGCTGGGCGGCCTATGACAGCCGCGCGAACCTGCCCTGCGTGTATCTGATGGAGGTCGCGGATTCGGGGCGCACGGGCCTGCCCAAGGACGAGCGGCGCTGGCCGGCGGTGCAGGCGCATCTGATGGCGCAGGCGGTGGGCGATCTGAAGCTTGTCACCATCGCGACGGGGTTCGATCAGGATTTCCCCGACCTGCATCCCAAGCGGCTGCGGCGGTTCCGCATCGGGCCGATGCATTCGCACAGTTTCACCCTGCAGACCGGGCCGATCCGCGAGGTGCTGGCCCGCGCGATGGCGCCCGAGGGCGAGGACTGGGCGCTGGCCTGGACCGAGGAGGACCTGGTGTCCGAGCGGGTCGAAGTGGTCAAGACGGGCTGGTTCGGGCAGGCGGAGCGGGAGATCTTCACGGTCGACACCGTGGCCGATACCGGTGCCACGCGGATGGAGCAGTCGGTCATCATGCCGGCGCGGCCCTATCAGGCGCTGGCCGAACTTGATCCGCCGGGGTTCCGGGGCGTGCGCAAGTTTGTCGTCGGCGCAGGCGGCAAGGTGCTGAGCTACAAGTGAGGAAGCGATGAGCCTGACGTCCGACCAGATGGAGCTGAGCGAAGAGGAGATCCGCAAGCATTATCCCGCGGCACTGGCCATGCTGACGGGGTTCGACCATGCGCCGCGGATCGCCAAGGCGGCTGTAGCCCCGGCGGCAGAGAAGTCGCCCGGTACGGGGCTGAGCCGGCAGTTCCGGCCGACCACGCCGGGGCTGGTCACGCGGTCGGTTGCGCGGGCCGAGGGGGTGGAGCTTCTGGCCCGGATCGAGACCGGGGCGGACGGGTTGCTGTCGCCCTTGCAGGCAGGAGTGGCGACGGGACTGCGCCGGGCTGTCGCCATCGCGCTGGCGATGGGCGAACCCTTCGCTGCGCGCACGGGGCTCGCCGATCTCAGGCGGGCGAACCTGGCCGGCGCGCTGCCGGTCGACAAGCGGGGCGAATTTTCCGAACTGCTGACGGCCGAGGCGCTGGTCACGCTGCATGTCTTTGCCAATGCGACGGCCTTTCTGGTCGGGCCGCTCGCGACCGAGGAGACGGTCGAGATCGGGACGGTCGAGGAGGTGCTGACCGAGAACGGGCTTCTGGCGCTGCATGGCGCGCTCTGGGAACTGGATCAGGACATCGCGGCCTTCGGGTCGACCGAGGCGCGGATGGTGGCGACGGTGCTGGCCTTTGCCGAAGCGCTCATGGGCAAGGTGGCCGCCCGCGCCGAAACCGCGCCGCGGCTGGCGGCCTTTACGGGCGCGTCCTGGAAGGTCGAGGCGGACGGGTTCACGGTGCAGGGCTTCGTGCCGGCGCGCAAGGCCCGGGGTGCCGCGCTGACGATGAGCTTCAAGAAGCCCGAAGAGGTCGTGGGCAACCACATCGCCAAGTATCAGGCGCTGCGGCTGGCCAAGATGCTGATGGCCTATGATTTCGGCCGGCGGATGAACCCTTTCGTGGAACTTGGCGGCTTCATCTTCACCTTCATGGGCGACGGCGCGCCGGGGACGGGCAAGACCACGCTGATCCAGATGATGGCCGGCCTGATCCACGGCTATTGCGAGGTGGCGGGCTATACCTTCCGCTACCAGAACCTCTCGACCGACAATATCGACAGCTATCAGGGCAAGTCGGGGCAGAATGCCAAGGCCTTCATCAATAACATCATCGATCCCGGCGTGATCGGGTTCGGCACGATCGACGACATCGACACGCTCGCGGGCAAGCGCGGGGACCGGCAGAGCTCGGCCGGGCAGCTCGAGATCACGGCGGTGCTGATGGAGAGCTTCGCGGGGGCAAATACAGTGGTGCGCGGCAACTGCACCTTCGGCATGTTCTCGAACTACCCCGAGAATGTGGATGACGCGCTGCGCCAGCGCGCCGGCGCCCGGTTCCTGGTGGACGGGCCGCAGAGCCGGGAGGATTACATCGACATCCTGACGCTGCTCTTGGGCCGCAACCACGCGATCCCGCTGGGCGAGCATGACCTTTACGCGGCACAGGCGATCCAGAAGGCGGTGGCCGAAAGCTTCGAGAGCCACGGGCGGCCGAAGGAAGAGGGGCTGCTGCGGGTCTGGGAGAAGGTGACGGGGGATCTCGGACCGCTCGACACGCTGGCCAAGATCGGGACCTATCTGAAGGCGATCCAGGAGGCGGACCGGCGCTTCACGGGCCGCGCGATCAAGAACATCACCGACGCGGTCAAGGTGCGGGCGATGGACTTCGAACTGCCCGACGAATGGATGGAAAAGCCCGAGGTCTTTCTGCACCAGGGCTACGAGCGCAAGCTCGAGATGATCGGCGCCCTGCGCCGGCCGATCACGGTGGAGATGGTGATCCAGGAGATCAACCGCTATGCCGACAGCGAATTCCGCTATGCCGACAATTCCGACGAGGCGGCGATCGCGGCGGCGGTGCGGGAGATGGGCCGGATGGAGGAGGCGAAACGGCGCTATCTGAAGGAGCGTGGCGGTGGTTGAGGGTCTGGTCGTGCCGGCACTGGGGCTCGGGCTCGTGGGCTGGCTCGTGCCGCGGGGACTGTCGCTCCTCTGGCCCGAGGGGGTGCGGGCACTGTTCGTGCTCGGCCTTGTCGCGACGATCGTGATGCTGGTCCTGTCGGCGGGGTTCTTTGTCGCACTCTATCTGGTCTCGGGAGTGCCGGCGGCGGTGCTGGTCAGCGACGGATGGGGGCCGGCGGCCGCGCATTTCGGCCGGCTTGCGGTGATTTCGGCGCTCCTCTGGGGGCCGATCCTTGTGCTGTCGGTCGCGGGTCTTCCCCGGTATTGGGTGAAGGAGAGGTGGTGAACGCTCCCGCTTTCCCCCACCCCCCTCCCCTCCCCCCTGAGGGGGAGGGGAGTCACCGCCGGGGACAGGTTCTGCCGAATCTCGGCTGTCGCCTCCCCTCCCCCGCAGGGGGGAGGGGATGGGGGTGGGGGGGCTCTGCGTCATGACCTCCATCGCCCCGTCCACCCGCGCCCGGGCCCGCCAGATGCGCAGCGCGATGACCGCAGGGGAGCGAAGGCTCTGGCGGGAACTGCGCGATCTCAACCGCCGGCTGGGCTTCAACTTCCGCAGGAAGGCTCCGGTCGGACACGCCATCCTGGACTTTGCCGAATTCGGGCGCAGGCTGGTCATCGAGATTGCCGGCAGCGATGCGGACAGGGATGGGAATCGCGCGGATCAGGCCTGGCTGCAGGGCGAAGGTTTTACTGTCCTGCACTTCCGCAGCGATGAGGTCGACGGCAATCCGGACGTGGTGATGCAGCGGGTGCTTGATGTGCTCGGCATCGGGGGCATGCCCCCGGGAAGGGATGCGTGATGGCGGTCCGCCTTGCCCCCCCACCCCATCCCTCCCCCGCAAGGGGGGAGGGAGGTGTGCCACGGCTGCCTCAGCCCGTGACGGAAGGGCCGGGAACCTCCCCTCCCCCTTGCGGGGAGGGGATGGGGGTGGGGGACGCCCGGTCGAAGGGGAAAGCGCCATGAAACTCCTGATCGAGAAGGGCCTGATGTTCGGCAACCTGATCCCGGTCGAAAGTCCGGTTCTTGTGGACCGTTACCGGCGTGCCTTGAAACACCTGACCGGGCGCGAAACCAGGCTTGACGATTTCCACATCGACATCTCGGGCTATTCGCCCGAGATCGGGGACGAGTTCGGCGACGACCTCTACCTCAATCCCAGGGGGCTGAACCGGCAGTTCATCCTCCTCTCGCTCGACCAGCGCCGGGCGCCGCTCCTGAATGCGCATTTCTCGACCTCGCGGGCGATCCTGCGGCAGTTCATCGATGCCAACGAGGCGCAGCTTTTTGCGCTGACCGCGCGCGACGCTGTGGCCGGCGAACTCGTGACGCCGATGCATAGCGTGGACCGGGTCGAGGACCTGTTCGCGCTGACCCAGGTGACGGTGGAGGCCGACACGACCGGTGGCACCGTTGCCACCGCCGAAAGGCTGACCCGGCTGATCGACCGTTTCAAGACCGAACGGGACGCCTGGGCGGACGACGTGCTGATCGGCGAGATGATCGGGCTTGCCAAGGTGACCGGCGATCTCACGCGCAATCCGGTAAAGCTCGGCGCGATGACCTTCCGGCAGGAGAACTTCTGGACTTCGCATTTCGGAGGCATCTACATCTTTCGCGGCGTCCAGCATCCGGCCGCGATCCTGGCGACCGACAGGCGCCGCTTCGGCGCGCTGCCGATCGACCATGTGATGGATTTCGGCGACCGCAGCGCGATCGCGCGGTTCCTGCAGCTCAATGACCTGGCCGAGCCGATCGTCGAGGCACGGGGGGCGGATGCGGTCGCGATCCTGCACCAGAAGATGGATTTCATCCTGGCCGATGTCGCGGGCGCGATGGGCGAGGATTTGCGCGGGGCCTCGCGGCGCGACCTGCGCGCGGTGGCGCGGCGGCATGCCGACCGGCTGCCGCCCGAATGGCAGGCACTTGCGGCGCTGGCCCGGTGGGCGGCCGAGGGCCGGCCATGGCCGCGCATCAGTTCGGAACATCCGGCTTATTTCTACACCCTGCGCGCCAAGCCGCGGCCCGATGCCGATCTGGTCAACATGCTGCTGGCCGAGCTGTCGCCGCTGGATTTCCGGCAGCTTTTCATCTGCCACAAGGAGGCCTTCTATGCCGCCTGGCGCGGCTGGCCGGCGGCCAAGCAGGCCTATGTGGCCGAATTCCTTGCCGGGGAATACATGATCGACAAGGCGGGTACGCGGACCGCGCTCTTTGGCAGCGAGGCCTCGATGGAGGAGCCTGTCGCCCCTGCGGCGGGGCCCTGGACACGGGGCACCGAGGCCGTGCCTTCGGCCGCGCCGCCGCGGCCCGATGCGGCGATGATCGATGCGGTCGGCCCCTGGGGCGCGGTCAGGAGGCGATGAGATGGGCGGACTGATCCGGCTGGCCGTCTTCGGCTTTGTCATCCTGACGGTGATCTTCGTCATCTGGTCGCTTGCCGCGCGGCGGGCCGAACGCCGGCGGCTCGGCGAGGAATGGGAAATCGAGGGGCTGGCGGGCGAGAAGGAAACTTACGTGCGCGAGGGTCTCGCGGTCTATGAACGGTCGCTGCGCCGCAGGCTGATCTTCGGGGTCTATCTGGTGCCGCTGGCGGTGATCGGGACCATCGTCTATGTCGTGAACTACATGTGAGGGGGGGCTTGCGATGCTGACCTGGATCAGACGGGGTATCTGGGTGGTGCTGCTGACGGCGCTGGCCGCGTTGCTGCATTACACGCTGCCCGACCGCGACATCGTCTATATCACGAACACCTACAACCGGCTGGTGACCCCGGGGGCGAATTCGATCTTCTGGGCCTCGCCCGACCTTGGATCGGACGAGGTCGCCGGCAGGGTCCAGCGCGATGTGCTGTTCATCGAGGCGGCACGGCCGAACGGGAGCGTGCGCGTCTATCGCAACGAGGATACGGGCTGGATCTGGCCGCCCTATTTCAAGTTCGATTCCTCGAACCTGCAGGCCGAGGCGCGCAACCTCATCTCGACGTCGGAGAACCCCAAATGGGTCGCCGTGCGGCATTACGGCTGGCGGATTCCGTTCCTGTCGATCTTTCCCAATGCCGTCTCGATCACGCCGGTCGAGGGGCCGGATGTGCGGCTGATCCCCTGGTTCAACATCGTCTTCCTGACGCTGCTTTTCGCGCTCTTCTGGGCTATCCGGGTCCGCTGGCTGCGGTTCCGCAACCGGCGCATCCGGCCGGCGGTGGAGGCCATCGACGCGACGGTGGACGAGACCGCGGCGGGGGTGAAGCGCTGGTTTTCGGGCTGGGGACGGCGGCAGCGCTGAGGCGCGAGGGGCGGGATCAGGGTCGGGGGGCGCCGAGGACCGCGCCGGGGTTGAGGATGCCCTGGGGGTCGAGCGCCTGCTTGACGCGGTGCATCAGCGCGAGCCTGACCGGGTCAGCGTAGCGTTCGAGATCGGCGACCTTGAGCCGGCCGACCCCGTGTTCGGCGGCGACCGAGCCGCCCAGGGCATGGACGAGGTCGTGGATCGCGGTCTTCACGGCGGCGCGCTGGTGGTCGTGGTCGGCACGGCTGCGGCCGGGCAGCGGAAAGACGTTGTAATGCAGGTTGCCATCGCCCAGATGGCCGAAACAGTTGACGCGGAAGGCGTCGATCGCGGCGAGCGCGGCGGGGGCCTGCTCGATGAAGGCGGGGATTTCGGACAAAGGGAGCGAGATGTCGTGCGAGGAGACCGCGCCGATGCGGCGGTTGGCCTCGGGGATGGTCTCGCGGATGCGCCAGAAGGCGGCACGCTGGGCGCCCGACCGGGCGATGGTGCCGTCGGTGACAAGCCCGCGGTCGAGTGCCGCGGCGGCGATGGTGTCGAGGAGCGCCTCGGGCGCGGGGCCGGGCGGCAAGGCGAGGTCGAGGAGCACCATCCAGTCGGGCAGGGGGTCGAGCGGCGCGGGCTGGCCGAGACCGGTTTCGGCGAGGAAGGCCAGGCCCTGGGCGTGGATGAGTTCGAAGGCGGCGACGGCGTCGCCGGCCTGGTCGCGGGCGAGGGCGAGCAGGTCGAGCGCGGCGGCGGGCGAGGGCACGGCGAGCAGGGCCGCGCCGTCCTGCGCGGGGCGGGGGGCGAGCGCGAGGCTGGCGGCGGTGATGATGGCCAGCGTGCCTTCGGAGCCGATGACGAGGTCGCGCAGGTCATAGCCTGCGTTATCCTTGCGCAGGCGCGAGAGGCCATGCCAGAGCGCGCCATCGGCGGTCACCGCCTCGATCCCGAGGCAGCGGGCGCGGGCATTGCCGTGGCGCAGGACATGGACGCCGCCCGCATTGGTGGCCAGCACGCCGCCGACGGTGGCCGAGCCTTCGGACGCGAGCGAGAGGGGGAAGAGGCGGCCGGCGGCGCGGGCGGCCTCCTGCACGGCGGCAAGGGTGACGCCGGCTTCGGCGACGAGCACGTCTTCGGCCGGGTAGAGCGCGCGGATGCGGCGCAGGCGGTTCAGCATGAGGATGACCGGGGCGGGGTGGCCGGCACCGGCGGGCATGATCTGGCCGCC
>JBEIDZ010000036.1:0-12106 GCA_040383215.1 Paracoccaceae bacterium
CCTCGGCCAGGTCAGCTTCATCGCCTCCTTCGTGATGCTGCTCGTGCTCGCGCGGCTGCAAAGCTTCGACCCCGGGCTCGAGGAAGCGGCGATGGACCTCGGCGCCTCCAATGGCCAGGTACTCAGGCGCATCCTCCTGCCGCACCTCTACCCCGCCATCGGCGCCGGCGCCGCGATCGCCTTCTTCCAGTCGATCGAGAATTTCAACACGACGCTCTTCACCCGCGGCACGCAGAACACGCTCACCGTCTATGTCTTCTCCAAGGTGCGCTCGGGGATCACGCCGACGATCAACGCACTGGCGCTCCTGATGATCCTCGCGACACTCGCTGCCGCCGTGATCTATGAAATCAGGCGCCGTCGCCGCGAACAGCGGCTCGCCGCCATGGAACGTGCCGAAGACTGACCGGGGCCGGACGACCGGCGCCCGGACCCGTCACAATGACCGCCACCATACCAAAGAAGCCCACGTCCCACGTCCCGGCATTGTCCGGGAACGGGTGGGATGGTGGGTGATAAGAGATTCGAACTCCTGACATCTTCCATGTGAAGGAAGCGCTCTACCACTGAGCTAATCACCCGTCGGACGCAGGCTTTAGCGTCAGTCCCCCGCCTCCGCAAGAGGTGCATCCGCCGTCTCATCGCCGCTGGCGGTCTGCAGGCGGAGCGTCGCGATCCGGGCCTTGCCATTGTCCCTTTCCTTGATCAGGCGAAGCCGGCCCAGGGGCGGGAGGGCGATCTCGTCTCCGGCCTTCAGCCGTTCCCCGATCAGCGTCAGCGCTGCATCGAGCACGATGCGGACATCGCCCTTCCTGATGCCCGACGCGCCAGCCAACTGGTCGACGAAATCCTTCTTGCGGACCTGCTCTCCGCTGCGCGGTCCCTTGCCGTCCAGAACTTTGATCTCGGCCTTTGTCTCACGACGTCTGGCCTTGTCACGGCCTTGCCGCCGTCCGTCCGCCGTGCCGCTCTCGTCTTCATCCATGATCCGGACCACTCCCGCAATAACGCATGCCGCATGCCGCATGACACATGATATCGAACCGGCACGGAAAAGAAAAAGGGCGCAAGGCCGGCAGGCCCCGCGCCCTTCTGTCAGCCATATGCCAGAGCTCCGGGCGCGACCGCTCCGGTCTGATCCGTGCCCGCGGCCTTGGCCGCGGCCAGCGCCGCCGCCTCCTCGGCCTCCTCGTCCCATTCGACAGGTTCGGGCTGGCGCACCAGCGCGAGCTTGAGGACCTCCGACACATGCTTGACCGGGACGATCTCCAGCCCCGCCTTCACGCTGTCAGGGATTTCGGGCAGGTCGCGCGTGTTCTCCTCGGGGATCAGCACCGTCTTGATCCCCCCCCTCAGTGCGGCCAGCAGCTTCTCCTTCAGCCCGCCGATCGGCATCGCATTGCCGCGCAGGGACACCTCGCCCGTCATGGCGATATCCTTGCGCACCGGGATCTGCGTCAGGACCGACACGATGGACGTGACCATCGCCAGACCCGCGCTCGGCCCGTCCTTGGGCGTCGCCCCGTCGGGAACATGGACGTGAATGTCGATCTTGTCGAACTTGGTGGGCTTCACCCCCAGCTGCGGACTGACCGACCGCACATAGGAACTGGCCGCCTCGATCGACTCCTTCATGACGTCGCCCAGCTTGCCGGTCGTCTTCATCCGGCCCTTTCCGGGCAGGCGCAGCGCCTCGATCGGCAGAAGCTCGCCCCCGACAGACGTCCAGGCCAGACCGGTCACGACCCCGATCTGATCCTCCGCCTCGGCCAGGCCATAACGGTACCGCTTGACCCCGAGGAAATCCTCGAGGTTTTCGGGCGTCACCACGACCTTCGTGACTTCCTTCTTGACGAGCTTCGTCACCGCCTTCCGCGCAAGCTTGGCAATCTCGCGCTCAAGATTGCGCACCCCCGCCTCTCGCGTATAGGTCCGCACCATCTCGTTCAGCGCGGCATCCGTGACCTCGAACTCCTTCTCCTTCAGGCCATGGTTCTTCAGGACCTTGGGCATCAGGTGCTGCTTGGCGATCTCGCGCTTCTCGTCCTCGGTGTAGCCGGCCAGCGAGATGGTCTCCATCCTGTCCATCAGCGGCCCCGGCATGTTGTAGGAATTCGCCGTGGTGATGAACATCACGTTCGACAGGTCGTATTCCACCTCGAGGTAATGGTCGACAAAGGTATTGTTCTGCTCGGGGTCCAGCACCTCGAGCAGGGCCGAGGCCGGATCGCCCCTGAAATCGTAGCCCATCTTGTCGATCTCATCGAGCAGGATGAGAGGATTGGTCGTCTTCGCCTTCTTCAGCGCCTGGATGATCTTGCCCGGCATCGACCCGATATAGGTCCGCCGGTGGCCCCGGATTTCGGATTCGTCGCGCACGCCGCCCAGGCTGATGCGGATGAACTCGCGCCCCGTCGCGCGGGCGACCGACTTGCCCAGCGATGTCTTGCCCACACCCGGCGGTCCGACCAGGCACAGGATCGGCCCCTTGAGCTTCGCCGACCGGGCCTGCACGGCCAGGTATTCGACGATCCGCTCCTTGACCTTGTCGAGCCCGTAATGATCCGCGTTCAGCACCGCCTCGGCATGGGGCAGGTCGCGCTTGACCTTGGACTTCACGCCCCAGGGCACGCCCAGCAGCCAGTCGAGGTAGTTGCGCACGACCGTCGCCTCGGCCGACATCGGGCTCATCGTGCGCAGCTTCTTCAGCTCCGCCTCGGCCTTCTCCCGCGCCTCCTTGGAAAACTTGGTCGCCTTGATCCGCTCCTCAAGCTCGCTGATCTCGTTCTGACCGTCCTCGCCGTCGCCCAGCTCGCGCTGGATCGCCTTCATCTGCTCGTTGAGGTAGTATTCCCGCTGCGTGCGCTCCATCTGGCTCTTCACGCGCGTCTTGATCTTCTTCTCGACCTGAAGGACGGACATCTCGCCCTCCATCAGGCCATAGACCTTCTCCAGCCGCTCGGCCACGACCAGCGTCTCGAGCAGTTCCTGCTTCTGCTTGACATCGATCCCCAGATGGCCGGCGACCAGATCGGCCAGCTTCGCCGGCTCCGTCGCATCGGTGACCGCGGCCAGCGCCTCCTCGGGGATGTTCTTCTTGATCTTGGCGTATTTCTCGAATTCCTGCGCCACCGACCGGGTCAGCGCCTGAACGACATCGCTCTCCCCCATGGTTTCCGCCAGAACCTCGGCACGCGCCTCAAAGAACCGCTCGTTGGCCAGGAATTCGGTGATCCGCACGCGCGTCTTGCCTTCGACCAGCACCTTCACCGTGCCATCGGGCAGCTTCAGAAGCTGGAGCACATTGGCCAGCACCCCCGCACGATAGATTCCGTCGGCAGAGGGATCGTCGACGCCCGGGTCCACCTGGCTCGACAGCAGGATCTGCTTGTCCTGCGCCATCACGTCTTCCAGCGCCCGCACCGACTTCTCGCGCCCGACGAAAAGCGGCACGATCATGTGGGGAAACACCACGATGTCGCGCAGCGGCAGCACCGGGTAGGAGGGGCTCAAAGTCTCGGTCATGCTCGTATCCTTGTTGTTGGCAGGATGACAGGGCCCCGACACCGGCAACCCGTCGTCATCCCCACGGGGGACTTGGCTCTTGATCTGGTGCCACCAGGGGGGCGTTTCAATGGCCCGCCTCCGCATCGCACCATGCGCTTCGCCGCCGGGGGGTGCAAGGGGGCGGGTCGCCACCGCCCCCCTGCCCCTCACGCTGCCATCTGCCGGCGTCCGGTCACAGCGGCTCGATGTCTCCCCCCGCCCTCAGGCTGTGGAAATCCCGCTCCCACTGCGTGAACCGCCCCGCCGCGATCGCGCCCCGCATCCCGGCCATGATCTCCTGATAGTAATGCAGGTTGTGCCAGGTCAGCAGCATCGAGGAGATGATCTCTCCCGCCCGGAAGACGTGGTGCAGATACGCCCGCGAATAGCCCCGGCAGGCCGGACAGGTGCAGGCCTCGTCGAGCGGCCGCGGATCGTCCTGATGGCGCGCATTCTTGATGTTGACCTGCCCCCGCCGCGTCCAGGCCTGCCCCGTCCGCCCCGACCGCGACGGCAGCACGCAGTCCATCATGTCGACCCCCCGCGCCACCGCCCCCACGATGTCATCGGGCTTGCCCACGCCCATCAGGTATCGCGGCCTGTCGTCGGGCAGCATGCCCGGCGCATAGTCAAGCACCCCGAACATCGCCTCCTGCCCCTCGCCCACGGCAAGCCCGCCGATCGCATAGCCGTCAAACCCGATCCCGCGCAGCGCCTGCGCCGACTCCGCGCGCAACTCCTGCGTGACACCGCCCTGCTGGATGCCGAAAAGCGCGTGCCCCGGCCGGTCGCCGAAAGCATCGCGCGACCGCCGTGCCCAGCGCATCGACAGCCGCATGGACGCCGCCACCCGCGCCTCATCGGCCGGCAGCGCGGGACATTCGTCAAAGCACATCACGATATCGGACCCGAGCAGCCGCTGAATCTCCATGCTCCGCTCCGGCGTGAGCATGTGCCGCGACCCGTCGACATGGCTGGCGAATTCCACCCCCGCCTCGGTCAGCTTGCGCAGGCCCGACAGGCTCATCACCTGGAATCCGCCCGAATCGGTCAGGATCGGCCGCTCCCAGTTCATGAACCTGTGCAGCCCGCCAAGCCGCGCCACCCGTTCCGCCCCGGGCCGCAGCATCAGGTGATAGGTATTGCCCAGAAGGATATCCGCCCCGGTCGCCGCCACGCTCTCGGGCAGCATCGCCTTGACCGTGGCCGCCGTGCCCACCGGCATGAAGGCCGGCGTCCGGATGTCGCCCCGCGCCGTCCGGATCACCCCCGTCCGCGCCCGCCCGTCGGTCGCCAGCACATCGAACCCGAAGCGCACCGCCATCCCTGCCTCATTCCGCCCCGGCCAGCGCCTCGGCCAGCAGCCGCGCCGCCTCGCCGCCGCGGATACGCTCGATGTCGTCGCGATACTTCAGGATCGCCCCCACCGTGTCGGCAATCACCTCGGGCGTCAGCGCCACCGCGTCAAGCGCGATCAGACAGCGCGCCCAGTCCAGCGTCTCGGCCACCCCCGGCCGCTTGAACAGGTCCTCCCCCCGCAGCCGCTGGACAAAGGCCACGACCTCGCGGCCCAGCCGGTCCGCAATCCCGGGGACCCGGGCCCTGAGGATGGCGATCTCCCGCGCCGCATCGGGATAGTCGACCCAATGGTACAGACAGCGCCGCTTCAGCGCATCATGCACCTCCCGCGTCCGGTTCGAGGTCAGCACCACGACCGGCGGCACCTCCGCCCGCACCGTCCCCAGTTCCGGGATCGTCACCTGGAAATCGGACAGAGCCTCCAGCAGGAAGGCCTCGAAAGGCTCGTCGGTCCGGTCGATCTCGTCGATCAGCAGCACCGGCGCGCCCCCCGCCTGGGGCCGCATCGCCTGCAAGAGCGGCCGCTCGATCAGGTACTCCGGCCCGAAAAGCTCGGCGCGCAACAGGTCGCGGTCCGCCCCGCCCGCCGCCTCTGCGGTGCGGATGGCGATCATCTGGGCCGCGAAATTCCACTCATAGACCGCCTGCGCGGCATCCAGCCCCTCATAGCACTGCAACCGGATCAGCCGCCGCCCCAGGCTGGCCGCCAGCGCCTTGGCAATCTCGGTCTTGCCCGTCCCCGCCTCGCCCTCAAGGAAAAGCGGCCGGCCAAGCCTCAGCGCCAGAAAGGCGACCGTCGCCAGATCGCGCCCGCAGACATAGCCCTGCCCCGCCAGCGCCCGCTCCACATCGCCGATCTCCCCGATCTCCATCCCCTGCCTCCGCCCGCGCCCTTCGCATCCACGCTGGCCACCCGGCACGCCCGCGTCAATCCCCGCCCCGCAGGTCCGCCCCGCCGCCCCTTTCCCTTCATTCTATGTCCCCAAATATCCCGGGGGGAGTCGCCGCCAGGCGACGGGGGGCAGCGCCCCCCGCCCCGCTCGGCCATTGCCGCGCGCCCCCGGACGGTTTACCTCTGGCGCGTCCGTTCGAAGGAGCCGCCGCCATGAACCAGGCCACCCCCGTCCACGCCGGCCATCTGCCCGGCCACGGCCCCGACCTCGGACCCTTCGACTGGTCCGACGCGCTCCGCCTCGAAGACCTCCTGACCGAAGACGAACGCCTCCTGCGCGACGCCGCCCGCACCTTTGCCGAAGACCGCCTCGCCCCCCGCGTGACCGAGGCCTACCGCAGCGAAGAGACCGACCCCGCCATCTTTGCCGAGATGGGAGAGGCGGGCCTCCTCGGCCCCACCATCCCCGAGGAGTACGGCGGCCTCGGCGCCGGCTATGTCACCTACGGCCTCATCGCGCGCGAGGTCGAACGGATCGATTCCGGCTACCGCTCGATGATGTCGGTGCAGTCAAGCCTCGTGATGTACCCCCTCCACGCCTACGGGTCCGAGGCGCAGAAGCGCCGCTACCTCCCCGGCCTCGCCGCCGGGCGGCTCATCGGCTGCTTCGGCCTGACCGAACCCGATGCCGGCTCCGACCCTGCCGGGATGAAGACGACCGCGAAAAAGACCGCCGACGGCTATGTCCTGAACGGCGCCAAGATGTGGATATCGAACGCGCCGATCGCCGATGTCTTCATCATCTGGGCCCGGTCCGAGGCGCATGGCGGCAAGATCCGCGGCTTCGTGCTCGACAAGGGCCTCAAGGGCCTCTCTGCGCCCAAGGTGGCCGGCAAGCTCAGCCTGCGCGCCTCGGTCACCGGCGAAATCGTGATGCAGGATGTCGCGGTCGGCGAAGACGCGCTCCTGCCCGGCGTCGAAGGGCTCAAGGGCCCCTTCGGCTGTCTCAACCGCGCGCGGTTCGGCATCGCCTGGGGCGTGATGGGCGCAGCCGAAGCCTGCTGGCACGCCGCGCGCCAGTACGGGCTCGACCGGCGCCAGTTCGGCCGCCCGCTCGCCCAGACCCAGCTCTTCCAGAAAAAGCTCGCCGACATGCAGACCGAAATCGCGCTCGGCCTCTCTGCCGCGCTGCAGGTCGGTCGCCTGATGGAGGCCGGTCGCGCCGCGCCCGAAATGATCTCGCTCATCAAGCGCAACAACTGCGGCAAGGCGCTGACCATCGCCCGCGATTCCCGCGACATGCACGGCGGCAACGGCATTTCCGACAGCTTCCCCGTGATGCGCCACATGATCAACCTCGAAACGGTGAACACCTACGAGGGGACCCATGACATCCACGCCCTGATTCTCGGCCGCGCCCAGACCGGATTGCAGGCATTTTTCTGAAACAGTCTGTCGCCTTATCTCCGTCCAGCGTCTGCAATAGGACCAAGGGTCCGCAAAATTCCGCCTTAAACTGGCATCAGGCAGTTCCGGCACGTCGACACCCCGTCAGACGACCGGACCCGCACGCCATGAACCTTGCGCTGAACCTAGAAGACAATCTGGCGGGCCTCGGCCCCGCGGCCTGGCTGGCCGCGCTCGACCGGATCGGTGACAGTCACGGTGCCCTGCATCGCCTTGGACCGGCCCATCACGCGCTCTTCATCGATGCCGGACGGTCGCTTCTCGTGACCTTCGAAACCCTGCAGTCGGCCCGCCGCAATCCGGGGGCCACCCCCCGCGGTCTCGGCTTCGTCAGCCGCAACGGCTGGTCCCTGATGGCGTTTCTCTCGGATGGCGAAACCTGGTTCCGCGATCCCGCACTCTGGGGCACCTTCGACAGGCTCGTCCAGGACGGCTTCTTCGAGGATTTCGACCGTGTCCTCTTCTTTGGCGAAGGGTCCTGCGGATATGCGGCCTGTGCCTATTCCATCGCCGCCCCCGGCGCCAGGGTCCTGGCGCTGCGCCCCCAGGCCACACTCGATCCCCGGATCGCCGGATGGGACAACCGCTTTCCCGATGCCCGGCAGCGGGACTTCGCAACACGGTACGGCTATGCCCCCGACATGCTCGAAGGCGCCTGCGAAGCCCATGTGCTCTTTGACCCGCTCAACCGGATCGACGCCAGGCATGCCGGGCTCTTCAGGCGGCCGAACGTCCTCCTCCTGCCATGCCCCTACAGCGGCCAGAATCTGGATCTTCTTGTTCAGCGAATGCAGATCGATCGCCCCCTGATCGAGGCCGCCATGGACAGCCGGCTCGACAGGCTCGCCTTCGCGCGCCTGTGGCGGGCGCGGCGGACATGCCCCGCCTATTTGCGCAGCCTTCTCGACAGCGCCAGATCATCGGGACACGGCGAACTGGCCGCCACCGTCCAGCGCCATGTCCGCCGCATTCGCGACCACGCTTTGGCAGAGCCTGCAACCCCACCACGCCCGCTGCCCCACCTCGTGACCGCAGTGCCGCACCGTCCGGACCATCCGCCGACCGCGCCGGTGCAATAAGACAGGATCTTGCCCCCAGGGGTCACCCTTTCAGCGTGACCGCCCCTCGATTGCGGACCGTAACGCGGCGACGATCCTGTTTCCGAAAAACCCGATCACGCCGCCAAGGATCACCCAAAAGGCCGATCCGCTGTCCAGGACCTCTGCCGCAAGACCCGCCAGAAGCATGACCGCCATGAAGGCAAGCGCGATCATCTCGCCCTCCTCGACGTCGAACTTCGGCCCCAGCGCCTTGGCCAGCGGCCGGATCACCGGATCCTCGACATAGGGGGTCAGCCATCCCGCCACAATCGCCAGAACAAATCCCAGCATTTCGCTCTCCCATTGCGCAACACCCGGCCGCAACTATCCCTGTCGCGCGCCGACATGGCAAGCCCGCGACAGTTCCGCTGGCAGGCAAGGCACGCGACGTGTAATCCCTTTGGCATGAACGCACCCTCTGCGACCCGCCTCACGCTGCGCCGCCCTGACGACATGCACCTGCATCTGCGGGACGGGGCGATGCTTCAGGCAGTCCTTCCCGAATCCGCCCGCCACTTCGCGCGCGCCATCGTCATGCCGAACCTCGTCCCCCCCGTCGTGACGGCTGCGGATGCCCGCGCCTACCGCGACCGCATCCTGGCCGCCCTGCCGCCGGGCGCGCAATTCACGCCGCTGATGACGCTCTACCTCACCGAGGCGACCGACCCCGCCGACGTCGCCCACGCCCATGCCGCAGGCATCGCCACCGCGGTCAAGCTCTATCCCGCCGGCGCCACGACCAATTCCCAGTCCGGCGTGCGCAACCTCGACCTTGTCCGCCCCGTGTTCGAGACGATGGCCGACATCGGCATGCCGCTCTGCATCCATGGCGAGGTGACCGACCCCGCCATCGACATCTTCGACCGCGAAGCCGTCTTCATCGACCGCGTCCTGCACCCCCTGCGCAAGGCCGTCCCCGACCTGCGCATCGTGATGGAACACGTCACGACCCAGGATGCCGTCGACTACATCCGCGACCAGCACCGCAACCTCGCCGCGACGATCACCACCCATCACCTGATCATCAACCGCAACGCGATCCTCGCGGGCGGCATCCGGCCGCACTACTACTGCCTGCCCGTCGCCAAGCGCGAAACCCACCGCATCGCGCTCGTGGAGGCCGCCGTCTCGGGCGATCCGCGCTTCTTTCTCGGCACCGATTCGGCCCCCCATGCCGATGCCCGCAAGCTCGAACCCTGCGGCTGCGCGGGCATCTTCACCGCGACCAACACCCTCTCCTGCCTGGCCGAGGTGTTCGAGGCCGCAGGCCATCTCGACCGGCTCGAAGCCTTCACCTCGCTGAACGGCGCGGCCTTCTACCGCCTGCCCCCGAACGACGGCACCATCACCCTCGTCCGGGGCGACCCCGTCGCCTACCCCGCCTCCATCGCCACCGGCGACGGCCCCGTCACCGTCTTCGACCCCGGCTTCCCCCTCCACTGGCATGTCGAGACGCCCGCATGATCCCCTCCGCCTTCCCACCCGCGTCCGAGATCGCCCGCCTCACAGCCCGCGCACTCCTCGAGGTCGGCGCCGTCCACTTCAACGCGGCCGAACCCTATACCCACGCGAGCGGCCGCAAAGCGCCCACCTATATCGACTGCCGCAAGCTCATCTCCTATCCCCGCATCCGCTCCACGCTGATGGACTTCCTCGCCGTCACGATCATGCGCGACGCCGGGTTCGAGGCCTTCGACACCGTCGCCGGCGGCGAAACCGCCGGAATTCCCTTCGCCGCACTCGTGGCCGAACGGCTCGCCCTGCCCATGACCTATGTCCGCAAAAAGCCCAAGGGCTATGGCCGCAACGCCCGCATCGAAGGCGTCATGACCCCCGGCATGCGCGTCCTGCTGATCGAGGATCTCGCCACCGACGGCGGCTCCAAGCTCAGCTTTGCCGAGGCGATCCGCGACACCGGCGCAACCTGCGCCCATGCCGCCGTCATCTTCTCCTACGGCATCTTCCCCCGCATGACCGCCGACCTCGCCGCCCGGGGCCTCGCGCTCCACCACCTCTGCACCTGGGCCGAGGTTCTGGCCGAAGCGCGCGCCACCCAGGCCTTCGACCCCGCCACGCTCTCCGAGGTCGAAGCCTACTTTGCCGACCCCCTCGCCTGGTCCGCCGCCCGCGCAGGCTGAAGGCACGCGGCCTTTACGCCTTCCGCGGCAATCCTTATATCTTCACTCAGGAAATGCCCGAGGCCCCCATGACGACAGAGCCCCAGATCGAAGGCACGCCGCTCATCGCGCCCTCGTCGACCGACCATCCCCTCTACGACCAGATCGTCGAGGCCTGCCGGACCGTCTATGACCCCGAAATTCCGGTCAACATCTACGACCTCGGCCTTGTCTACACGATCGCCATCGACCCCGAAAATGCGGTCAACATCACCATGACCCTCACCGCCCCCGGCTGTCCCGTCGCGGGCGAGATGCCGGGCTGGGTCGCCGGCGCCGTCGAGCCGATCCCCGGCATCAAACAGGTCGACGTCGCCATCACCTTCGAGCCGCAATGGGGCATGGACATGATGTCCGACGCCGCCCGGCTCGAGCTTGGTTTCATGTGATTTCTCAGGGCCTTGTCGCTCGTTCCCTGAGTTATGTCCGAAATCGGGTTCAGCGGGCAATGCCCGTCCGCACCGCTCGGCCCCGGCCATCCCTGCGCTCGCGCAAGCCCCCGAACCTGCATTCCCTTCCCGCAAGTCATCAGGCTTGCATCGCGCCGATGCAGGCTCTATGACTTGCAAATGCTGCGCGCCGCTGTCCTGACCGGAGACCTCGTTGCCTCCTCCGCCGCCACGCCGGCGGATGTGGACCGTCTGATGCAGCGGCTGGCAACCATCGCGCAGGAGGCCGCACGCAGCCTCGGCACCGACCCTCCCCGCTTCACCCGCTTCCGCGGCGACGGCTGGCAGACCATCGTCTCCCCCGCGCCGCTCTGCCTGCGCATCACCGCGGCCCTCATGACGGGCCTCCGCGCGTCAGACTCCGGGATCGACACCCGCATCGGCATCGGCATCGGCGCGATCGACCGCCCCGGCACGCAGGACCTCGCCGACGCATCCGGCCCCGCCTTCAGCCTCTCCGGCCGCGCGCTCGACGGCCTGTCCCGCACCGACCGCCTTGCCATCGCAGGCCTGCCCGACCCCGCGCTCGCCTGGCATGCCGCGGCCCTCGACACCCTCGCCCATTTCGCGGCCCGCTGGTCCCGCGAACAGGCCCAGGCATTGCACCACCGCCTCCTCGCCGAAACCCGCCCCCTCCAACAGGTTGCGGCAGACCTCGGCATCACCCGCCAGGCGCTCTCCTCCCGGCTCGCCGTTGCCGGCGAAAAACCCCTCCTCGCCCTCATCCGTGCCGCCGAGGCGACCCCATGACCGAAACCCTCGCCCTCCTCCTCCTCGCCCATGCGCTGGCCGACTTCGTGCTCCAGCCCCGCCGCATGGCGCTGGGCAAACGCGACCCGCTCCAGCTCCTCCTCCACGGCGCCATCGTCCTGATCACCGCCCAGCTCGCGCTCGGCCAGTTCACAGCACCCCCCCTGCTCGCACTTGCCGCCGCCCATGTCGTCATCGACGCGATGAAGGCGCACCTTTCTGCCCCCACGCTTGCCGCCTATCTCGGCGCTCCGGTGCTGCCCCTTGTGCCCAGCGTCGCGACCGCCACGCTCGGCCCCGGCCTGGCCGCGACCGGCCGCGGGGCGGCCCATCCCGGGTGGCCCCCCGGCGCCGCCCGGGCCGCCG